>JAIKWF010000083.1 GCA_024685005.1 Lachnospiraceae bacterium | reverse complement strand
GGATCAGGCAAGTGGAGAGTATATACTTTCGACGATCGTTCAGCCAGTGAAGGAATTGGCGGAAAAAAGTGTTGAGCTTTTACTCGAAAAAATGAAAGGGACAGAGATCGAGCCCATCACGATGTTACCGGTCACCTTCGGTTATGGAGGAACGACCAGATTAAAGGAATAAGATCAGGGGACCGATAGGGACTGACCGTAAGGTCCGGGTCCACCGACAGGCGCTGGGAACCGGAGCCGTTTTTCTTTAACTCTTTCTGACCCCACTATTTTTTGATAGTATGTTCTGTTGCAAAAGAGAGAGGATACCGATGATCAAGATGATAATCAAAATGAATGATGAGAAGATCTTATCGGAGAACGATTATACTCTCGATCGGGTTTATTCCGGCCTTGACCGCGTTTTCGCGCGTTACGGATATAGTGCAGAAAAGGTTGATGGCAACCTGGAATACAAGGGTAACTGTGATCCAGGGGATTTCGGAAAATTCGGACATATATACAATGGTTTGAGGAAACAGACATGGTTTTATGATAATGTTGATACTTGGCTTCTTTGTAACAGTGATGATGTTGAAGATCAAAATGATTTCAGCGTGGAAGATTTACTTTATTACGACGGTAGCAGGGTTAGGGTGAGTGCATCGATATGAACATAGGCGAACGAATATTATGTCTTATCAAAGAGAAGGGCATGACACAAAAGGAATTCTCCGAAAAAACGGGAATCCCGCAGAGCACCATGAGCAGTTGGAAGTCTCGAGGGCAGACGCCCGGTATGGATAAGCTGCAGTTGCTTATGGGAAGGAGAATCCGCTTTAATTCTTTTATGCAATATCGGAAAATCGGTAACAACTATTGCTTTATTACGAACGATGAATATAATAAAGGTAGGTGGAGACACCACGATGTGAGAGCATCGTAAAAAGTTGTGCTGCAGGTGGAGCAGGGTAAACTTCCATCGCTTAAGATGCTCTAATTGGACATCGCGCCCGGCAACAGGGATTAAAGTTGTAGTCCATGTGGGGGACTTAATGATTTCCACAACAGGAATGGTACCTTAACTGGGTATCGCGGCTGACAACCAGCAGAAAACTCTCATTTAAGAAAATGCAGTGAGGAGTGTGGATTCCCGCACTCCTCACTTACTTTATTTAGGAGAAACTATGGCAACAAAAGCAGAGAAGAAAAGTCTATTACGAAAGGAAATAATAGACGCGGCAAAAGAGTATAGTAAGCGTTTGGCCGGAAAGACATTTCTATATGTCTATAAGAATGAATACTTTGAAGTTGCTTTCCCGGTAGATCATTTTCTGCATCTTACCGGTGTTGAAACAAACCTGGATAAGAAAAGCTTTTACAGTAAAGCCAAAAAGGCGCAGTTGACCGATCGTCAGTTTTATTTTTCTTCAAGATATCCTTATGCTACGGCAAAGAAAAAACTATCAGCACTAAAACGGCTACCAGAACTAACGACAGATATAGTCTGCATTCTTAAAGATATGCGAACGAATACCGTTGTATACAAATTGAGTGTTTCCAATCTTGAATTTACACTTGGATTGACAGAGGATACAGATGGACAAGGCAGGAAGAGAAGTGAGTTGTTTTTACCCATGTCTCTCCGAGTTGAAGATAAGTCGGTTGAAAAGAGCAAAGATGGAGAAATTGTGGATTTCATTTTCTCAAAGAATGCCAGTGAGAGCGTGTATAGCAATTTGTTAGTTCAGGATAAAAACAAAAATCTGATAGATTTAGTAAAGGAAATGGTTAATGAATCACTGATAAAACAAATTCAAGAAGGGTGTTAGTATGAGAGAATTCAGACCAAAATTAAGTGAGGATCCCAGAGATTTGGAGGGGGCTTCAGAATGGGCAAAAGAAGAAATTGAAAAAATGAAGCGTGAGGAAGCAGCTTCTGACAGGATTATGGAACGGATTCGTCCGTTATTGGAAAAGATGTCAAATCAAAGAAAAAACAATAACGTGGCAATTCCTTTTGGTAAAGCAACTCCGAGATGATTTATAAAATGAATAGGTCAATTCATAGGTCAATCTGACAAATTGGTGGTTGCAACAAGTGCATAAAAACAGGGCTCGCAGTGATTCAAGCTTTGGACTCTGACTCCGTCATTTCAAGGTTCGAATCCTTGTAGCCCAGCGATAAAAGGACTTCAGATTATCTGAAGTCCTTTTTCTTTTGCTCAATCCCATGAAATCAAGAAAAATGAATTCTTTCAAAAGTGAAAGAATTCGGAAATATTCTGGTAAGAGTCTTGTGTTAATCTGATTTCAGAGTAAAACAAATGAATGACTTGGAGGCATAAAAAAATGAGTATTTTAGTAGCGGAAAATCTGGCAAAACATTATGGACAGGATGACACACTTGTGAAAGCGCTTGACGGCGTTTCCCTTACCGTAGAGCGGGGCGAGTTTGTGAGTATCATAGGAACCAGCGGAAGCGGAAAATCCACACTGCTTCACATGCTCGGAGGTCTGGATACACCCACCTCGGGAAACGTGATCATCGATGATAAAGATATATCGAAGCTGAAGGGCGATGAGCTTTGCATTTTCAGACGCAGGAAGATCGGATTCATCTTCCAGAGCTTCAACCTGGTTCCTTCCATCAGCGTGTATGACAACATCATCCTTCCGCTCCAGCTGGACGGTAAGCAGGTAGACAAGCAGTTCGTGGCAAACGTGATCGAAACACTCGGACTGGAAAAAAAGCTTAAGGTGCTTCCTTCCAAGCTTTCGGGAGGACAGCAGCAAAGAGTGGCCATCGCCCGGGCTCTTGCGTCCAAGCCGGCCATCATCCTGGCGGATGAGCCCACCGGAAACCTGGACAGCAAGACCAGTCAGGATGTGCTGGGACTTTTGAAAACCACAGGAAAGAAGTTCAACCAGACCATCGTGATGATCACCCATAATGATGAGATCGCGCAGATGGCGGACCGGACCATCCGGATCGAAGACGGACATATTGTAAATTCTTTCCAAACTATCCAACAGTACGCGTGAGTGTGAAAAAGCAAATCAAAATAAACAAAAGGAAATGAACCAATGAACAAAATAAACAACAACAAAGCGATCAATAATCTGGCCCTCAGCAGTATCAAGGTCAACATCAAAAAATACCTGGTGCTCATCGCATCCGTGATCCTGACAACACTTCTTTTTTCATCCCTCTTTACAGTCGGAGGGAGCATGCTGAAGGAAGTCCAGCTTGCAACCATGAGACAGGTAGGCGGATCCTTCCATTCGGGATTTAAATATCTTTGCCAGGCAGAGTATGATCAGATCAAGGATGATCCGAAGCTGAAAGATCTCACCTATCGGATCCTGGTGGGTATCTCGGATGACGAGAGACTTGTAAAAACGCGGACGGAGTTTTGCTACTATGAGGCGGAGGATGCAAAGGGAAGCTTTTGCTATCCGGAAGCAGGAAAAATGCCGGAGGCGGAAAATGAGATCGTTTTAAGTGATCTGACGCTGAATGCACTGGGCACGCCGCTGGAAGTGGGCAGCCATCTTTCCATAGATATGCAGGTGGCCGGACAAACCCGGACGTATGATTTCGTCCTTTCGGGATACTACAGGGGTGATCCCATCTCTATGGCGCAGATGGGACTTGTATCAAAGGCGTTTCAGGAAAAATATGCGCCCACCAAGCAGATCCCCTTACCGGAAGTTGAAAATAATGATTATGCAGGCTGGATCTCTGCGGATTTCAATTTTTCCAATTCCCTGAATCTTGAGGGAAAGACAATTGCGCTGATCCAAAGATGCGGCCTCAGGGATGATATGGAGTATGGTATTAACTGGGCGTATGCCGGCAACCGGATCGATCCGAGTATGGTTGTGGTTTGCAGTATCCTGCTGCTGACCTTCTTTGCGGCAGGCTACCTGATCATTTATAACATTTTTTATCTCAATATCATTTCCGATATGCAGGAATATGGACTGTTAAAAACTATCGGAACGACGGGAAAGCAGCTGAAGAAAGTGGTTCTGAGACGCGCGAGTCTGATATCGGCCATCGGTATCCCTGCTGGTCTGATCCTGGGTGTAGGCGTCGGCGCGGTGCTCCTGCCGGTGATCTCCAACGAATTTTCCACGGTATCCTTCGATAAGGGACAGCTCCACATGAATATCTGGATTGTCCTGGGTGCTGCACTTTTTTCCTACATCACGGTGCTTTTTAGTGCCGGAAAACCCTGCAGGAAGGCAGCAAAGGTTTCACCCATCGAAGCGCTGAAGTTTACTGAGGTGAGAGGCAAGGATGGAAGACCGAAGAAGAAAATGGCGCTTGTTGTACTTTCCTTAAGTCTTTCCATCATCGTGTTGGTCGGTGCCTATGCATTTATCACCGGTTTTAGCATGGATGATTATATTGGGGATCTTGTGATCGCCGATTACAGTGTGCAGGATGCAACCCTGGATAACCCCGGTATTTACGATAAAGAAACGCAGGGCGTAAATAAACAGTTTATGGAAGAGATGAAAAACCAGGAGGGCGTGGAGGAAATCGGTAACGTTTATATCAGTTACGGCAGTCAGGAATTTGAAGACGAAACCTGGGAAAAGTTGAAGGAGAACTTTTTCAGTTCGGATCTGGTAGGGAAAAAACTGGAAAGCGAATTCGGATCCTTTGAGGACTTCAATCTGAATGACTATCTGAAGCAGCTCGACAAGTCTAAATCCATTGGCGGTAATACCTACGGAATGGGTGAGTTTGCCGTAAAGAAGCTGAATGTGATCGAAACCATTGACGGTTCCGAGGAAATAGACTGGGATAAGTTCAGCACAGGCAATTATGCGCTGGCTGTCCGGTTTGATTATAACCATGACAATCGGGAATATCTGAACTATTTTAATCCCGGTGACAAGGTGCAGATCAGAAGCCATAACCCGCAATATGCACAAGTGGAAGAGATGGAATTACAAGGGCAGACCATCGCGATAGAAAGCTTTGAAGATGCACCGACGAAGGAGTATGAAATCTTAGCGGTTGTGGATATACCTTATGCCATGGTACTGCAGATGTATGGCGAATTTAACTGTGACTTGATTCTTCCGGAGGATGAGTTCCTCAGCCTGAACGGGGACTGGAGTCCCATGAGAACCCTCATCGATGTGGAGGGCAGTAAAGAAGAGGCCTTTGGGGCATGGCTGGAGAATTATACAACTTCTGTTGATGCAGGCCTTGGCTACAAATCTAAGGAAAGCGTGGTGAAAGAGTACAGGTCATTCGGAAAAATGATCGCTTTAGTGGGAGCAGTTGTCAGCGCGGTTCTGGGTCTCATCGGACTTTTGAATTTTGCAAATACCATCATCACTTCGATCCTTGTCAGAAGCAGGGAGCTCGCAATGTTGGAAGCTGTGGGTATGACAGGAAAGCAGCAAAAGCAGAGTCTGATCAAAGAAGGATTCGTATACTTTATCTGGACTGCTGTTGTATCAACCGTTCTCGGAACAGTTCTGAACTGCACCCTGATCAAAGCCCTTGTAGATGGGATCGCCATGTTCAAGTGGCATTTCACCCTGGCACCCCTTGCGATCAGTCTGCCGCTCCTTTGCGTGCTGATCCTGGTCATCCCGGTGGTTGCCTATCATAACCTCAGCAAAAAGAGCGTGGTTGACAGACTCAGAATCGAGTAGTGTTATAAGAGTTAAAAATGATGGCCGGCGCAGAGCCGGGCAAAAAGGTCTTGGCAAGACAGATTGCTGAGACCTTTCTTTTTTGGCCGGAATCACGTATACTATGAGAACAGATAGTGGAAGAGTTCATGAACCGCCGCTTGACGGGCATCAAAAAAGAAATGAAAGTAAGGAATAACGATTATGAAGAAAGTAACAAAGCTTGCGATCAGCGCAGCATTTATGATCCTTGTAATGACAGGCTGTGGTTTTCATCAGGCCGAGACAGAGAATGGGGCGGCGGATTCTGATTCTGAAACTGCGGAAGAAGTCGAAGCTGTAGAAGATACCGAAACTTCGGACGATCTTTCTGATTCCGATGAGTCGAAAGAGGAGGCTACAGAGTCCGAAGAAGAGTGTGATGAGGCCAATGAAGCTAATGCAGAGACGGGAGAGAATAAAGAAAAGGGCCACTTTACCTTCAAGCCTGTGGTGATAGCCTCCATCTTCCGGGATATCATGGGAGAGGATATGTGTGAAGCCTATGGCAATTATGTGGAGGCTGCACTGAAGGGTGAGACTGAGTTTGCCGTTAAAAGTGAAGAAGCCTATGATTGGATGATCGGGCAGTTTCCCGTTGTATGTTTCCCCGTGCTGCAGGAGTATACGGAGTCTGATTACGGTGGGGCCTATCATGACGGAAAGGCAACTTTTCATTTTACAATTCCCCAATCTGAATTTGCCGAGAAAGAGGCGGAATTTGAAGATATCGTCACCGGGATCCTGAATGAAAACCTGCGGGATGATTATTCGGATCTGGAAAAAGTCCTTGCCCTGTATGAGTATTTCTGCAGGGAATACAGCTATGATTTTGAAACCTATGCGGAAATGAGTGACAGATATATTGAGGAGTTATCCGCCTATCGGTTTTTGACTACCGATCACGGCGTTTGTGCGGAATGTGCGCCGGCTTTTTCTTACCTGCTGCTGCAGGCGGGAGTCGATGCGACAACGGCAAGTGGGATCTGCCCCGAAAACGGAGAGGGACATGTCTGGTCTTACGTGACCATCAACGGAAAGAATTATCACGTGGATCCCACCTATGGAATGGGTACCAACGTGTGTTTAGATTACTTTATGATGACGGATGAGCAGCGGGAAAATGAGGACGGTTACAAAAAGGACGAGATGTGCGTGGGCTGTCACTATAAGGATGAACACAACGGAGATCAGTATGACGCGGAAGATGACTTTTTTGCACCGCTTTGGGAAGGGTGCCTTACTTCCTGGGATCCTGAAAAGAATCTGATCTATTACACAGACAAAGACGGGAATGACGCGGTGTTTGATTATTCGGCTTTTGAATGAGATGCACTATTCCATATCCACACAGTAGTATTCCCCGCTTAAGTATGAATTTAAACTTGACATACTTTAACCGGGGAATATAATATAATCAAAGTGTATTACGTGGAGTGATACACTTAGTACGATGTTTGAGCTGCCATAAAAAGGTGAAAATCATGATAACACTGGATTATAAAAGCCATTTGAGCATTTATGAACAGATCATTGAGCAGGTTAAGGTAAATGTCCTGAAAGGATATTTAAAGCCGGGAGATGCAATCCCTTCGGTCCGGAAGCTTGCCATGACCATAAGCGTTACGCCGGCCACTGTGGCAAAGGCTTATCAGGAGTTAGAGAGACAGTCCGTGATAGAAACGGTCCGGGGGAAAGGCACATTTATAGCTGCGAAAGCTGTTGTAAAACCGGACGAGAGAACCCTGAAAAAAGCAAAAGCCTCCATACAGTCCGGTGTGACGGAACTGCAGATCGCCGGTATGAGTGACCGGGAGATTTTGTCACTGGTGAAAGAAATCTGTGCAGGGCAGAGAGAGGGTTAATGCATCAGTGATGGATTTCCGCCATATGCAGCGGAGGTTTTGACCAAAGGAGAATAGTCCATGTTAGAGATCAAGAACGTATATAAAAGCTATGACAAGACAGAAGTGCTTCATGATATTTCATTTCAGGTGCAGGAAAACTCGATCCATGCCTTAGTAGGGGAAAACAATGCGGGGAAGACAACCCTGCTTAAGACGCTGGCCGGGATTTACCGGGCTGATCGGGGCAGCATATTGTACGATGGAGAGCCGGTTTTTGACAACCCGCCGGTCAAGCAGAAAATAGCCTATGTGGCAGACAGGGGCGCATTCCTTCGGGGGTATTCGGTGCGACGGATCATAAAGCTCTATCAGACGATGTACCC
>JAIKWF010000071.1 GCA_024685005.1 Lachnospiraceae bacterium | reverse complement strand
TTCCATGAAGCAAAGGAAAGCGGTGCGAAAAGCGTTACCTGCTGGGGAGACGGATCGCCCCTTAGAGAGTTTTTGTACGTGGATGACCTGGCAGATCTTTGCGTATTCCTCATGAATAATTACAGCGGCAATGAAACCGTCAATGCCGGAACCGGAAAAGAACTGACCATAAAGGAACTGACCGAGCTTGTGGCCAAAGTGATCGGTTATGAAGGCGCCATCGAGTGGGATATCACAAAGCCCAACGGTACCCCCAGGAAACTTTTGGATGTATCCAAAGCGACTGCTCTGGGATGGATCTATAAGACGGAACTGGAGGAGGGCATAAAGTTAGCATATGCTGACTTTTTGAACAATCCCATGAGAGCGGAGCGTTGACAGATCAGGTCCGGATGTTATGAATCGGAAATAAGCAAGGAAAGGATACAACCATGAACGTTATCTTACTGTCAGGCGGCTCGGGCCGCAGACTCTGGCCATTGTCCAATGACGTGCGGTCCAAACAGTTTCTGCCGGTTTTCCAAAGAGAGGACGGCGCCTATGAATCCATGCTCCAGCGAATGTACCGCAAGATCAAGGAGGTGGATCCGGATGCGAAGATCACGGTAGCAACCGCTGAGTTCCAGGTGCCGCTTTTGAAGGAGCAGCTTGGGGAAAATGCGGGAATTTCCATCGAGCCCTGCAGACGGGATACCTTCCCGGCCATCGCTCTTGCCACGGCATATCTTAGGGACAAACAGGGGGTAAACGAGGAGGACAGCGTGGTAGTCTGTCCCGTGGACCCTTACGTGGAAAGTGACTATTATGAGATGCTGAAAAAGCTTGCGGACCGGGCAAAGGTTTCCGATGCCAATTTGGTGCTTATGGGTATGGAACCCACATATCCCAGCCAGCTCTATGGTTATGTGATCCCGGAAAGCAGCGAACCGCTTTCCAAGGTAACTGCTTTTAAGGAAAAGCCGGATACAAAGACGGCAGAGGAATACATTGCCAAAGGCGCATTGTGGAACGGGGGCGTATTTGCTTACCGTATCGGATATGTAATGGAAAAGGCAAAGCAGCTTTTGGGCGTTGCCGATTATCAGGCGATGTTTGACGGATACGCAGATTGTCAGAAGATCAGCTTTGATTATGCGGTGGCAGAGAAAGAACCGTTTATTGAGATCATGCGCTTTGGCGGTTCCTGGAAGGATCTGGGAACCTTTGATACCTTAACGGGTGTCCTTCCGCCAAACGCCATCGGAAAGAGTATCATGGATGAGTATTGTGAGAACGTTCATGTTCTGAATGAAACGGATCTGCCGGTACTGGCCATGGGACTGAAGGATGTGGTGATCGCGGTATCAAAGGAGGGCATTCTGGTGGCAGACAAAGAACGCAGCAGTGCTATTAAACCCTTTGCGGACAGGATCATGGACGGAGAGCAGTAAAGCAGGAAAAAGGAATAACAGATATACGAAAACGGGAGGAAGAAAGACATGAGAGTATTTGTAACAGGCGTGGGCGGACAGCTGGGCCGGGATGTGATGAATGAGCTGGCCAAACGGGGGATCGAAGGGATCGGAAGTGATATTGCCCCGGAGTTTTCCGGCTTGCAGGACGGTTCTCCGGTAACTACCATGCCTTACGTGCAGCTGGATATCACCGATGAGCAGGCTGTAGCGGATGTGATCGGAAAGCAGAAGCCGGATGCCATCATTCACTGTGCCGCCTGGACGGCAGTGGATGCTGCGGAGGATGAGGAAAACAAGCCCAAGGTCATGGCCATCAATGAAAAGGGAACGATGAACATCGCCAAAGCAGCTAAAGACATTGATGCGAAGATGATGTATATCAGCACGGATTATGTTTTTAACGGACAGGGTACGGAGCCCTGGGCGCCGGATTGCAAAGACTATGCTCCCTTAAATGTGTACGGTGAAAGCAAGCTGGCAGGAGAAAAGACCGTGGCAGGAACCCTTGATAAGTACTTTATTGTGCGGATCGCCTGGGTCTTCGGACAGAACGGAAACAACTTTATCAAGACCATGCTGAAGGTTGGGAAGACCCATGATGAGGTTAGAGTGGTAAACGACCAGATCGGAACCCCTACCTACACCCTAGATCTGGCAAGACTCCTTGTGGATATGATCGTAACGGACAAATACGGATATTATCATGCAACCAATGAGGGCGGTTTTATTTCCTGGTATGATTTTACAAAGGAGATCTACAAACAGGCAGGCTATACCACAAAGGTAACGCCCGTGACCACGGCCGAGTACGGCATTTCCAAGGCTGCAAGACCTTTTAATTCAAGGCTTGATAAGAGCAAGCTGACAGAGTGCGGCTTTACCCCGCTTCCGGACTGGAAGGATGCTGTGGCAAGATATCTTAAGGTACTTTCGTAACAGTTTCACGATAACAGGGCCGGAGCCGTTGCAGGATCAATGCCCCGGAAGGTACGGGTGGGCGCGACTGCCGGCAGAAAGAAGTCACGATATGAATGAAAACGGTATCCGGAAAATAACATATTCGGTCAATACGGTGATCCTTGTTATGGTACTTGCCCTGATGGGATTTTTCAGAATACTGGACGTTCCTTTTCTTGTGATCTTCAGTGTTCCCACAATCTGCATCTATCTGATCGGCTATATCCTGATCCTGAAAGGCAGGCTGGACATCTATGTGTGGATGGTCTATCTGTGGCTTACACTGTACATGGGCGTGACCACAGTATGCCTCGGCTATGAATACGGATTTCATCTGTACGGCATGTCCATGATCCCGGTGATGTTTGTAACGGAGTATCTGGCGTTTAAGCTGGAGAAAAAGAGCCTTCGCGCGCTGCATGTGAGCGCATTGGTTTTTCTGGTATATCTGGGAACCACAGGTTATGCGGTCTTTTCGGGGCCGCTGTATCAGCGAAAGAGCACACTGACAGGGTTTTTCTGGCTTATGAATGCCTGTATCGTTTTTGCGTTTCTGATCTTTTACACAAGTTGGATGACCGGACTTGTGATCCGGTCGGAAGAACAATTGACGGATATGGCCCATAATGATAAACTGACGGGGTTGTATAACCGGCATTACATGAGCGGGATCCTGGCCGGCAGGGAACAGGAAAATGCCGGATCCGTTCTGGCCATTGCGGATATTGATTTTTTTAAAAAGATCAATGATACTTACGGACATAATGCAGGAGACTATGTACTGAAAAAGCTGGCGGATCTGCTGAAAGAAAACTGCAGGGACTCCGTTGTCTGCAGATGGGGCGGAGAAGAATTCGTCATAACCATCCGCACCGGTCTTGACGGTGCAAAAGAGATGATGGAAAATCTGCGCAAAAAAGTGGAAAGCGAAGAATTTAATTTCGAAGGAAGCAACATCCGGGTAACTGTTACCATAGGCATTTCGGAAAGACAGGAAGGGGAAACGGTAGATCAATGGATCCACCGTGCAGACGAACGGTTATATTACGGTAAAAATCACGGCAGAAACACAGTAGCCGTCTGATATACAGAAAAAATTCGGGAGGAAAGATACATGTACGATTACGTCATCGTAGGCAGCGGCCTTTACGGCGCGGTATTCGCCCAGCGGGCCATGGCGGCAGGGAAAAAAGTACTGGTGCTTGAAAAAAGGGATCATATCGGCGGGAACATTTATACCGAAGATACGGAAGGGATCCAGGTGCACAGGTACGGTGCCCATATCTTTCATACAAATAATAAGGAAGTATGGAATTATATCACAAAGTTTGCGGAGTTTAATCGTTACACCAATTCACCGGTGGCGAATTATAAGGGGGAACTTTTTTCTCTTCCCTTTAACATGTATACGTTCCATGCCATGTGGGGTGTTGTGACGCCGCAGCAGGCTGCGGAAAAGATCGAACAGCAGCGCAAAGCCGCAGGGATCACAGAGCCGAAGAACCTGGAAGAGCAGGCGATCTCACTTGTGGGTACGGATATCTACGAAAAACTGATCAAAGGTTACACCCAGAAACAATGGGGCAGAAAGTGTACGGATCTTCCGGCCTTTATCATTAAACGGCTTCCGGTACGACTGACCTTTGACAACAATTACTTTAATGCACTCTATCAGGGAATTCCCACAGAGGGGTATACGAAGCTTATCGAAAACCTGCTCTCTGGTGCAGAGATCAGATGCAATACGGATTATCTGGATCCTGCCGTAAAGGCGGAGATGGATGGTATGGCAAAAAAAGTGGTCTATACCGGTCCCATCGACGCATACTTTGGTCACAGCCTGGGAACCCTGGAATACAGAACCGTCCGCTTTGAAACAGAATTGTTAGCAGAAGCCAACTATCAGGGTAATGCCGTGGTGAATTACACGGATGCAGAGACTCCCTATACCAGGATCATTGAACACAAGTGGTTCACCTTCGGAAAAGATACTGCGGGAAATGACCTTCCCAAAACAGTCATCAGCCGGGAGTATCCCGCTGAGTGGAAGCCGGGAGATGAACCTTATTATCCCGTAAACGATGAGAAAAACACTGCCCTGTATGAGCAGTACAAAGCCCTGGGGGAGAAAGAAGGCAAGGTGATCTTCGGAGGAAGACTGGGACAGTACCGGTACTACGATATGGACGCGGTGATCGCAGAGGCGCTGAAACAGGCACAAACAGAGGGGCTGTAAAGAGTCGGAAAGAATTATTAAGATTTGCATAATTTCCTGCAAATTGGCGATTTTTCATTGATTTTTCACATTCTGTGTGTACAATAATTGATAGTTGACATAAAAACACACAGATTTGGGACGAAAAGAGGAAGAATTGATGAAAAGACGAAATGCATTATACAAAGGCGGTTTTCAGGGCAGAGCTAAAAAAGCAACTGCTCTTGCAACTGCCTTTTTATTATTGCTGCAATCCGCGGTGCCGGTTGTAGCTGAGCAGACAAATGCAGGGAATCCTGCATCCGCAGATCAGGATATATCCGATTCCGGATATACGCAGGAAGCAAAGGCAAGCCATCCGGTCTCTTACCTCTATGTGGAAGAGACAGCGCAAAAGTCCGGACAGGACAACAGGATCCTTGCGCAGATCGAGCTGGAAGACGGAGAACAGATCAGTAAGGCGGAGCTTACGATCCGCAGAGACGCCGACGGAAAGACCCGGACCCTTTCGGCTGAAAAGATCGAAGGCGGCAGCCTGGTATTTGCCACCGGAACAGAGCTGGCAACAGGCACCTATCATTTTGGAGACCTGAGCCTTTCCTTTACCGAGAAGGAAAGCGTCAGCGAAAACCATGAAGCGGAAGAGCCTGCCCGGGAAGTGATCTCCATAGCGCAGATCCCCGGACTTTGTGATGCTGCCTTCGGCGTGGACGAAACGGTTGCTTTTGATGAAAGCCTGATCGCCGAAATGTCCGAGTCAGTGGAAAGCGAAGGCGCCCTGACCGGCAGCGAGGGTAAAACAGAAAGTCCTCTGACGGAAGAAGAGAAAGCATCTATTGTCAAAGTGGATACTGCTTCCTTTAATGCACAGGACCTTTCCGGAAAGATCCGGGCAGCACTGCAAAACGCAGCTCCCGCAGAAGAGGGCCTGCAGGCACAAAATGCTACAGGCGCGGAGGAAGACCTTTCAGCGGAAGATGCCAAGCGGCAGAAGGTAGTGATCGTGCTGGATCCCGGTCATGACGATACCCACTGCGGTGCCAGAGCCAACGGCCTGTTAGAGGAAAAACTGAATCTGACCGTAGCCAATTACTGCAAAGAGTATTTAGAGCAAAACTATTCCAATGTAACGGTTTATATGACAAGAACTTCAGGCGCATGCCCGCATCCCGGAACCACTTCCGTAGATGATAATGCCGCCAGAGTCAATGCGGCAGCAAGTGTGGGAGCCAACGCATATGTTTCCATCCACTTCAATTCCGGCTCCGCAGGCTCCTCAGGTGCCATGGTATTTTATCCCAATGCCAACTATAATGCGGATGTTTCCGCAGCCGGCAGAAACCTGGCCACCAATATTCTGGCGAATCTGGTAAATCTGGGCCTGAAGAATAACGGTGTCAAAACCTACGGTTCCCAGTCCGGCGATACCTATCCCGACGGATCTTTGGCAGACTATTACGGTGTCATCCGCCGCAGTAAGCTGTATGGTTTCCCGGGAATCATCATTGAGCATGCATTTTTGACAAACGGCTCCGATGCAGCCTTTTGTTCATCCCCTGAAAATCTGAAAAAGCTGGGTATCGCTGATGCCCAGGGTATTGCGGCAGCATTCTCCTTAAAGCAAGGCGCGCCCGTGAATGAAGACGGAAAAACCGTTAACGAGGATGGCTACAAGCTTACCTGCGAACTGAATAAAACGGAAACAGAGGCCACTCTGACTCTGACCGGAACCGATAAGAATGATGCGGGTGTCTTCTTTAATGTATATAGTCTGGAAGATAAGATGGACGATCTGGAATCCTATGACGGTGAGAAGGAAAGCAACAAAAAATGGAGTACCAAGATCAAGATCGCAGATCATGCCACCGCAGGAGAATACAAGGCCTTTGCCTATACCGTTGACAAGTACGGAAATGAGGACAAGGTAGCGACCGCTTCCTTTACCGTAAAGGGCCCTTCCGCTACGGAGGTGACCTATGGAAAAGTAAATGTAAAGAAGGGAACCTTCAAGGTAAAAGCCAAAGGCGTAACCGCTCCCTCCGGTGTGAAGAAAGTGGTATTTTCCGTAACCAACCAGAGCGGAAGCAAGAAGACCGTTCCCGTGGAAGCGAAAAAGAAATCCGATTATTACTATGCAAATGTAAATCTTTCCCAGCATGAGTTCAATGCGGGTAAATATGAGGTAAAGGTCATTGTAACGGATCAGACGGATATTGAAAAAGAGGTTCTGACCAAGACGGAAAAGATTGATGTTCCCGAACCTGAGATCACCGCAAAACTGAACAAGTCACAGAGCAAGATCACCATCACCGCCAAGAATGTGGCCCTGGGCGGAAAAGTAACCGCGGTGAAGTTTAAAGTGAAATCCGTAACAGCAGGCAAAACCAAGTCCTATGTAGTTAAGAAAGCATCCAAGAAGACCTATACCGCCAAGGTGAAGATTTCCGATTTCGGTGCGCCCGGAACGTATAAGATCACTACCTATGTTAAGAAGGGTACCGGTAAATATACCAAGATCGGGAAAAAGAAAAAGGGTGTTGTTTCCGGTGTGACCGCAGCAGGCTTTAACTATGCGGCAAACGGTACAAACGGCAATATTCTTACCATCGGAAAGCCTACCAGCGCTTCTCCCGTAAAGACCATGGAAGTCAAAGTATGGCCTAGGGTGAAAAAATCCGCATCCTTTGTTTATGCTGCAGAGGAAAATGCTGACGGAAGCTGGGAAGTAAAGGTCAACAATAAAAACCATAAAAAAGCTACGGGTACTTATATTTGTGAAGTCACCGCTACTTTGAAAAACGGTGTAAAGCAAACCATCATCAAGGGCAACTTTGAACTGGGTCAGGATCCTACCTTCTATGCAATAGCAGGTGCTTCCGAGGTGACCTTAAACCAGATGGTAGCATATTTCTCGGCTCATTCCTCTTATCCGCTGTTCTATTCGGGATCGGATGCAGCCAGCCTGCGTAAGTTCTGCAAGCTCTATCTGGATGAATGCGCAGCAGAAGGGATCAAAGCAGAAGTTGCCTTTGCCCAGGCTATGAAGGAAACCAATTTCCTTCGTTTTGGCGGAGATGTGAGCATTAACCAGTACAACTTTGCGGGACTGGGAGCTACGGGAGGCGGCGTGGCAGGAAACAGCTATCCTTCCGTGCAGATCGGTATCAGAGCACAGGTACAGCATCTGAAGGGCTATGCGAATTCAGAGCCGCTGAATAAAGCATGTGTAGACGATAGGTTTACCTATGTGGCCAGAAATACGGCACCCTACGTGGAATGGCTGGGAATTCCCGACAACCCGTACGGTAAGGGCTGGGCAGCGGATACCAATTACGGCGGATCCATTCTGGGTATGATCGCGGAAATGAAGACCTATACTAAATAATAGAAATAACCGGCGGCGGGGGCTTTTTGCCTCCGCTCCTTTCATGCGGACTGGACAAAAAACGCCGGATAGGATAGAATAGTGGACGATTATATGGAAAAAGAGAGGAAGTCTTTATGGGAAAGATAACAGTGGAAAATTGCAAGATCGAAGGTCTGAAAGTTATCACCCCCACCGTCTTCGGTGACGAGAGAGGCTATTTTTGCGAGACCTATAATGCCAATGATTTTCGTGAAGCCGGTATCGATCAGGTTTTTGTCCAGGATAACCAGTCAGCCTCCAGAAAGGGCGTTTTGAGAGGCCTTCATTTTCAGAAGGAGTTCCCCCAGGATAAGCTGGTGCGGGTGATCAGCGGAGAAGTATTTGACGTTGCGGTGGATCTTCGGGAAGGTTCGGCTACCTTCGGAGAGTGGTTCGGCGTAAGGCTCTCTGCGGAAAACAAGAAGCAGTTTTTTATCCCTAAGAATTTTGCACACGGATTTATCGTGCTTTCCGATTACGCAGAGTTTGCTTATAAGTGTTCTGATTTTTATCATCCCAACGATGAGGGCGGTCTGTTTTGGAACGACCCGAAGATCGGAATCGACTGGCCCATGCCGGAAGGTATGACGGAAAAAGACCTGATCTTTTCAGAGAAAGATACGAAATGGAGTGGCATAGACGACTATCGCAGTAAGCGGGGTATCTGATATGCAAATGATATTGCAAAGTGCAAAATGGGAGCGGATCTTTCTGCATCTTACGCTGCGGCCGGAAGGCTTTGAGCAGCCGATGGATTCGCTTTCCTTTTATTTTGTCAATGAAAAGGACGGTGGCTGCAAAGGCTCGCTTTATGTCACAGACATAAGCCGGGAGCAGATCAGCCTGACCTTCAATATTGCAGACAGAGGAGACGGCAGATGTCTTTCAAACGGCAACTACCGGATCGCGGTCTGCCGGGAGGATGCCCTTTTGTGCTTTGTAACATCTGTAAGAGAGAATCTTTCCATTCAGGCCACAATGAAGGATTTTCCCTATCAAAAGGAAGGCCATTACAGCTCGCTGCTTACCGTGACGGAGGGCGGTTATATTGAACTGGGAATTTTGGATGACCCCGGTCCGGAAACATTGAAAAAGAAAGCTTTCCGCCTGAAAAAAGGATATTATAACCGGGCATACCGGCGCTTCCTGAGCCAGAAAGAAAAGGCGGAGGAAAAGACAATCCTGTTTTTAACGGAAATGAATGAAAAACCGGGAGAGAATCTTACCTGCGTGAAGGACAGGCTCTGGCAGAGACAGAATGAAGGTACGCTGGATCAAAAGTATCGTATTTTGGAAAGCGCCAGAAACAGTCTTGGGAAAAAATACACTGCAAAAAGTGATCTGGATCTGATCAGGACCATAGCCCAAAGTGATATTCTGGTGGTGGATGACCACATCCCCATGTTGGACTGGCTTGCCATCAGTCGAAAGACGGAAGTGATCCAGCTGTGGCATGCAGGAGTTGGTTTTAAAGCAACCGGTTATTCCAGATGGGGACATAAGGGTGCCGTGGCGCCTTTCTGCGCCCACAGATTTATCACCCATGCTACGGTGGCATCCGATCAGGTAAGAGACATTTTCTCGGAGCTTTGGGGCATTGACAGTTCAAAGGTGATCCCCTGCGGGATTCCGCGGATGGACCGTCTGATGAAGGAAGATAACCGGAAAAAGTTTCGGGAGAAGATGCTGCAAAAATATCCGGCATTGTCGGGCAAAAAAGTGATCCTCTTTGCCCCCACTTACAGAGGGCGTGGAAGAAATGATGCAAGCTATCCCATGGATATGCTGGATCTGCCCGCTCTGGCGCAGGCGGCAAAAAGCGCAGGGTATGCGGTGCTGTTTAAAATGCATCCCTGGATCAGTGAAGAGATCCTGATCGATGAGAAATACAGGGAGGATTTGCTGATCGCAGATCCGGAAGATCCCATCGAAACCCTTTTTCCCGGGACGGATCTTCTGATCACAGATTATTCTTCTGCCCTGTTTGAATATTCGGTATTTCAAAAGCCGATGCTGTTTTTTGCCTTTGATGAAGAAACCTATGCCCATGACCGGGGCTTTCACAGACCCTACAGGGAAAATGCACCGGGAAAGGTGGTAAGTGATTTTGACAGCCTGCTTTCGGCCATTCGGAAGGAGGACTTCGAGCAGGAAAAAGTCGAAGCATATGTGAAACGCCATTTTGACAGGCTGGACGATGGCGCCACCGATCGGGTGATCGACTGGCTCATCGAGGGAAATATGCCTGAGGAGTACAGGGAAAGAGAACGAGCCTACCGGGAGACTTGCGAACGCCGGAAACGACTTCGTTTTTCCCTGCAGACAGAAGGAGGAAAAGCATGAAAAAAGTGATCACCTACGGAACCTTTGACCTGCTGCATTACGGTCATGTCAATCTTTTGCAGAGAGCAAAAGCATATGGTGACTACTTGATCGTTGCATTATCCACGGATGAGTTCAACTGGAATGAAAAGCAGAAGAAATGCTATTTTTCCTATGAGAAGCGAAAAAAATTGCTGGAAGCCATCCGCTATGTGGATCTTGTCATTCCCGAAGAGTCCTGGGAGCAGAAAGCCAGTGACGTGCAGGAATTCAAGGTAGACACCTTTGTTATGGGGGATGACTGGGAAGGCAAATTTGATTTTTTAAAGGAGTACTGCGAAGTGGTGTATCTGCCGAGAACACCGGAGATCTCCACGACCCAGATCAAAGAGGATCTGGCGGATCAATAAAGTGAGGAACCATGACTAAATTTTTTAACAACATCAAAAAGTACAAAAGCTATATGTTCTATTCGGCCAAGGCTTCGCTGAAGGCCGATGTGGCAACATCCCGGCTGAACTGGATGTGGTGGATCCTGAATCCCTTGCTGTTCATGCTGGTTTACACCTTTGTATCCCTGATCGTATTCGGAAAAGGAGAACAGTATTTTCCGGTTTTTGTATTTCTGGCACTGAACCTTTGGAACTTCTTTTCCACTACCGTAAATAAAAGTGCCAGACTGGTAAAGAAAAACAAAAGCACGATCTCTAAGGTGTATCTTCCGAAGTATATTCTGGTGATGATCACCATGCTGGAAGAAGGCTTTAAGATGGGTATCGCTTTTTTGCTGGTATTTATAATGATCCCCATCTATCATGTGCCGCTGACGTGGCGTGTGATCTTTGCGGTGCCGGTATTTCTGGTGCTTATGATCCTGACATACGGCGTCAGCACCATCGTACTGAACTTCGGTGTATACTTTGATGATCTGGCCAATCTGATCAGCGTTTTTCTCAGGCTGGTCTTTTATATGTCGGGCATCTTCTACAGTCTGGAAAAGCGTGTGCCAGAGCCTTACAACCTTTGGATGCTGCGACTGAATCCCATGGCCATGCTCATCGACGGAATGCGCAAATGCATACTGTACGAAAGCAGACCGGGGCTGAAATTTTTGCTGATCTGGTTTGTGGTCAGCCTGCTTCTGTCCGTCATCGGAACCAAGCAGATCGTTAAACATGAAAATAGCTACGTGAAGATCATATGATAACAGGGATGCAAAGCCGAAAATCCGACGAAAGCTTGCTTTCGGGAGGATTTGAGGCCTTGCAGACCGCCGAAACATGAGGAAAAAAGCGTGGCGAAGCCGCGCGATTTCCGAATGTTTCGCAGGATTGCGGGACTGCGAAGCAGGGAGCAATCCGTTATCATATACAGAGAGAAGAAAAGAGTAATGATTGCGGGACTGCGAAGCAGGGGGCAATCCGTTATCACATAGATAGAGTCGGAAAAGGAAAAAAGAGGTAATATATGGACCGGGAAACCGTGATCAGCGTACGGGACGTACGGATCAGATATAAAGTGATCAAAGCAGAGGGAGTCAAGAAAAGTCTCTTCTCTCTGAAAAAATCCAGACTATCGGAGATCGAAGCCGTAAAGGGCGTCAGCTTTGACGTTCCCAAAGGGCAGATCGTAGGACTGGTAGGAAAAAACGGAAGCGGAAAATCCACCATGCTCCGTTCTATTGCGGGGATTTTTTCCGCAGATGAAGGCAGTATCGATATCGGAGATCACACCATCTCCCTTTTATCCATCGGTGTTGGATTTAACAATCAGCTTTCCGGAAAAGAGAATATTTATTTATCGGGACTTCTGCTGGGCTTTTCCAAAGAGCAGATCGATGCCCGCTATGACGAGATCGTGGAATTTTCCGGTCTTGACAAGTTTATCAATATGCCGGTAAGGACCTATTCCTCCGGCATGTATTCCAAGCTGGCCTTTTCCATTACGGCGGTCATGGAGACAGATATCATCCTCATTGACGAAGTGCTCAGCGTGGGCGATATGCAGTTTAAGAAAAAGAGCTTCCGAAAAATGCGGGAACTGATCTCCAATCAGGACAGGACCGTTATCATCGTATCCCACAGTAACGAAACCGTCAGGAAGCTTTGCGACCGCATCATCTGGCTCAACGACGGAGAGATCATGATGGACGGGGAAACGGAAGAGGTTCTGGCGGCTTACGAAGAATACATGGACGGCTCCGATGCGGAGCATACCGTAAATTCCAAAAAGGCAGCCAAGGAAGAGCAGCTGATGCGTATGGTGGAGGAAGAAGACCGGGAAGCACAGCAGGCAGAAAAAGAGCAGTCCGGTGAAACTGAGCAGCCCGGGGAAAAAGAGCAGTCCGGCGCTGCGGACGGGGAACGCAGAGAAACAGAGACAGCGTAGAAGTAACGGAATCAGACGAAGGAAAGACTGCGGGGACAGGGTATGAAAAACAACAGACTCTCCGAAAATAACAGAAAAAACAGGATCAGAAGATGGAGTATGAGCTTGGCTCTCATACTCCTGTTTCATATGACCATATCAGATGCGGCGCTGGCTGCAGGTATGGGAAAAGAATCCGGCGTGACAGCCCCGGGGGCAGATTACATGCGGGATCAGCCGATCACGGAAGAGATGCAGGGTGAGATCCCTCTTATGGAAGAGGGAGAGGTGGAGCCCGGGGAAGTAAAAGGTCTGTCTGAACTGGAGGGACCAGGCGAGAGGAATGAAACCGGCAGCCGGCTTGCAAAGAGAGCGGAGCTTCAGGGTAGCAAAAAAGCCGAAGCGAACAAAGAAAGTGTGCATTCCGAGCTTACGGAAGAAGAGGTGATCCCGGAATCCTATGATCCCAGAGCCGGAGCGATCCTGCCTCCTCTTCGAAACCAGAATCCCACAGGTCTTTGCTGGACCTTCGGCAGTCTGGGATGCATGGAAATGAATCTGATCAAAAAAGGGATTGCCGGTAAAAACGTAGATCTGTCGGAACGACATCTGGCTTACTATTTTTTCAAAAAAGGAAATCTCTCCGATCCCGTGGGATATTCCAAGGGAGATTACAATTCGGTTACGGCCGCGGGAGATGAGGATGCTTATATCAACTGCGGCGGCAACAATTACCTGACCATCTGGCATCTGGCTTCCTGGATCGGGGCTGTGTCTGAAAACAGTGCGCCTTTTTCTTCTCTTTCCGCCAATACGGCAGTGGACAGAAACGGTCTGATGGGACAGCCTGAAAGCCTGCAGGCAGCTTACGGGGATGATGTGGCGCATTTGCAGAATGCTTATGTGCTGAGGATCGCCAAGAGCTATAAAGATGAAAGTCTCCGGAAAAAGATGCAGGGACTGATCCTGAAATACGGCGCCATCGGGACGGGATACCGTTCTATGTCGGATTCTACTTACGGAAACGCTCAGCATGACTGCTACTATTATGATGGAAGCAATTACACCACAAACCATAATATTCTGATCGTAGGATGGGATGACAATTTTCCGAAGGAATATTTCAGGTCCTCTCACCGCCCGAAGGAAAACGGTGCCTGGCTTGTTCGCAACAGCTGGGGAGAGGAACAGGAGGATGGCGTACAGAGCGGATACTTCTGGCTGTCTTATCAGGATCACGGTCTGCAGGAAGCTGCCGGATCCAGCGTGTACCAGTACGCTTTTGTGTTTGATACGGAAAAAGCGGATAACTACGACCATCTGTATCAGTACGACGGAAATGCCAACTACCGGCATTACATTTACAGAACTGAAAGTGCAGCTGCCATCTACAGAGCGAGAGCTGATGAGGGAGAAGTGCTCAGCGCCGTTGGCATTGGAGTGAAATCGGAAGGGGCTGACTATACCCTTCAGATCTATACCGGGGTAACAGGAAACGATCCGGAAAGCGGAACCCTTCGGCTTACCCAAAGCGGAAGCCTGGATTACAGCGGCTATCACACCATTGTTTTGGATCGGGAGATCCCGCTTACCAATGGCGAGCAGTACTCGGTGGTATTTTCGGATCTTACGGATAAAGCATCTACGACGCAGCCTAAAGGGGCGCCCCTTCTGCATGCGGCCTGCAGTGAAAAAATGCAGGCGAAAAAATCCGGAAGTATCACATACTATTGGGAGTTTTACTCCGATGCTTCCCGGGACAAAACATTTGTTAAAAGCGGGCAGGACAGTAACTGGGTCAACGCCAATGAGCTTTGCTGTGGAGATTATTACACCGAAAAAGACGGTGTCAGAAGCCTTGTGAAAAACGAATATTTTATGCGCTCTGCAGTGGGAGAAGAGAACATCGATCAGTTAACAAAGAGCAACTATTCCCTGCGGATCAAGGCATATACCAAAGGCGGCATCATCAGCAGCAACGAGATTCCCGCAGATGAGCAGGAAGAAAGCAGTGGAAACGGAAACGGCGGAAGTGAAGAAAAGCCGGAAGAAGGAAAAGAAGAGCAGGGCGGTAAGGTTCCCGGAAAAGAAGAAGGAAAGTTAGTCGGACTTACTTTAAACGAGACAGCGGTGCAGGCCAAACGCCAGGACACCATTCAGCTGACAGCGTCTCCTGTTTTTTCCGAAGGCAGGAGGGATCTGCCTGTGACCTGGGAAAGCAGCGATCCGAGCGTTGCCACGGTAACGGATTTCGGCCGTGTGACGGTATGCGGATACGGAAAAGCAACCATATCCTGCAGGATCGAAAACCTTGCGGCAGAATGTGAGATCCTTGTTCCTCCTGTAACTACGGAGGTTTCTGTCAAAGCTGCCGGAAAAACAGTCAAAAACGCGAAGCTTGTTTTACAGTATAAACAGGCGAAGGGAGCGGACGGATATCTTTTGCTTCGCAGTAAAAAAAGCAAGCAGGGCTATCAGATCTGCAAAACCATGGAAAGTAGCCTTGAAGGTAGCATAAAAGCAGCAGCGCTGGGTAAGGATAATAAGGCATACTTTTATCAGGTGGTTCCCTATGTTCAGGATCAAAGCGGCAAGGTGTATACCGCAGAGGGTGAAAGAACAGCTTATTCTCTTTTGCCTGTGTACAAATTGAAAAAGATCAGCAAAGGGAAAAACGGCGCCCTTACCATCCGGTGGAAGGAAGATAACGGCGTGATCGCTGCAATGCAGCCGGCAGGATGCAGGATCACCTATCGGAAAAACAAAAGTAAAAAGTACAGCTTTTTGAAGAATGTATCCTGTAAAAAGAAGCAAAAGACCATAACGGTTACCGTGAAAAAGAAAGATGCCAAAAAGGGAATTTACAGAATTCAGGCATACGGAAAGCTGAAGGGCAGGAAGTTCTATTCTGTAGGAAGAGTAGCAACATTTAAGTGACTCAGACGGACTTTAAGGAATTGTCTTCATACATATTTTTCAGATTGGAGGAAATGATGGCAAGGGTCTGATACATATTCTGCCGCATTTCCTCGGATAAGCCTTCTCCTGCAATTTGCAGCGCATAGGAGGCTTTTTTTCGGATTTGTGTGGCGATCTTTTTTCCCTTGGGCGTTAAAGTGATGGGAGCCCGGTAGTGACCTTTTCCCATGGGTTTTACCAAGCCTTCCTCCTGAAATCTGGTAATGGCTCTGGACACATCTGCTTTGTCCCGTTCTGTGATCTCTGCAAGTCTGGCAGCGGTCATTTCTTCTTCTGCACCGGAAAGGGCTAAAAGATACAGGGCATAGGCGCCTTTTAAACCGTGCTCACGCATTTCCTCTGTGGCGAGCTTGTTCCAGTAGCGGGTGATGCTGAATACAGATAAGGTGAATTCTTCAAAGCGGGACATTTGCGGGGATCCTTTCTTTTCGAATATTTTTATACGGCCAGCCGGTCACGTTTCCTCCGGATTCACGTTTCGGATCTGCGGCTCCAAGATTGCTACGCATCTCCGAAAGTAAATTCCAATCGGAAGCATGCCCGGCTGTCCTGTCTACAGAATACGCTACGTTTCCTCCGGATTCACGTTTCGGAGCGGAAGAATGCGACTGCGACGGCGCCGGGGCCGGCATGGGTTCCGATAACGCTGCAGATCTGGCAGCAGTCCAGCCGGGATAAGTGGCCAACCCACAGGTCCTGACTGTCGGTGATATAGTTTTGCAAAAGCTGGTCCGATGTTCCGGAGTAGCCAAGTAAAACCGGCTTAGAATATTCTACACCGTTTTGGGTGATCAGTTCAACCAGCAGATTATTCGCTTTTTTTGCACCTCTTGCTTTTCCCAGAACAACTACCGTTCCGTCTTTTATGGTGATCACGGGTTTGATGTTCAAAAGGCTCCCTGCAAAAGCGGCTGTCCGGGACAGTCGTCCCCCCTTCATCAGATACTCAAGGGTATCCAGCATGGCTATCAGACAGATGTCTTTTTTCTTTTTCTCCAGTTCGTCTGCCAGATCGTCAAGGGACATGCCTTCTTCCGCCAGATGGATGGCATATTCTGCCAGAATACCGGTTCCCAAAGCTACATTTAAAGAATCCACCACCCGGATCTCGGGGTAGTCTTTTGCGGCAATGCAGGCGCTCTGATAGGTGCCGGAGAGCACGGAAGATAAGGTGATCACGACAGCGCAGGCGCATTCTCCACGGACCTGTTTGTAGAGGGATTCAAATACCGCCGGTGAGGGCTGGCTGGTTTTGGGCAGGATGGATTCCTGTTCCAGTTTCTGATAAAAATCTTTCCGGCTCAGATCGATGCCGTCTCTGTATTCTTTTTCTCCGAAGGACACCATAAGAGGTGCTGTCAGCACTTTACTCTGGTAAGCCGGGGGTAAATCCGTTGTGGAATCAATGATGATACGGATCTTTTTATTTTCGCTCATAGATACTCCTCTCTTTTTTGGGAAGTTGCAAAATCAACATTTCGTATCATAGCATGGGGAAGTTGATGTGTCAACGATTCGAGAGGAAGAAAAAGGATTCGTATAAACATGCAATAAAAAAGGGGAAAAGGTATTGAAAAAAGAGACTGCCTGTGCTACCGTAAAAGGAGTTGGGCGACGTTTCTCTTTGCCGACCCGATGTATAAATATGCGACAGCATAACATTTTACAAAAAGGGAGCGTGAAAAAAATGAATGCAGCATTGTTACTCATCATCAGTATCGTAGTATTGTTCTGCGGTTACGTTTTTTATGGCCGCTGGCTTGCAAAGCAGTGGGGCGTGGATCCTTCCAAAACCACACCTGCCCATGAGATGGAGGACGGCATTGACTATGTACCTGCCAAGACCCCTGTGCTTATGGGACACCACTTTTCTTCCATCGCCGGTGCAGGTCCCATCAATGGACCGATCCAGGCAGCGATCTTCGGTTGGGTGCCGGTTCTGCTCTGGGTTCTGATCGGTGGTATTTTCTTCGGAGGCGTGCATGACTATGGTGCTCTTTTTGCATCCATCCGTCATCAGGGTCAGTCCATCGGAGAAGTTATCGAAGATGCCATGGGATCTTTTGCGAAGAAAATCTTTATCGTATTCGGTTATCTGACGCTTCTTTTGGTTGTGGCAGCTTTTGCTTCCATCGTGGCAAGTACTTTCGGAAGTACTTCCAGTACCGGTGAAGCTCTTGCAGACGCTGCTCTGGCTGCACATGAGCAGACAGCCATGATCTCACTGTTGTTTATTCTGCTGGCCATCGTGTTCGGCTTTATGGTATATCGTAAAAACGTGCCCATCGGTATCGCATCCGTGATCGGTGTAGCAGGTATCGTTGGTATCGTAGCACTTGGAATGAACTGGCATCCTGTTTCCATTCCTTATAATGCATGGATGTGGATTCTGGCTGTATATATCCTGATCGCATCGGTAACACCGGTTTGGATCCTTTTGCAGCCCAGAGATTACTTGAGTTCTTTCCTGCTTTACTTTATGATCGCTGTGGCTCTGATCGCCATCATCGGTGCTACTCTGGCAGGTCAGGGCAATCTTGCAATTCCCGCTTTTTCCGGATTCAAGATCACCGAGACTAACGGATTGTTTGCAACAGGTAACCTGTTCCCGGCACTTTTCGTAACCATTGCCTGTGGTGCGATCTCCGGATTCCATTCACTGGTATCCTCCGGAACCACCTCCAAGCAGATCGATAATGAAGCAAATGCAAAGCCCGTAGCTTACGGTTCCATGCTCATCGAGTGCGTGGTAGCAGTGATCTCTCTGTGTGCGGTTGGTTTTGTATGGAACACCGTATCCGGTGATGCGGAAGCACTTGCAGCATCCGGTCTTACCAGCCCTACGGCAGTATTTGCCGGCGGTGTATCCCAGATGATCGGTGCTTTTGCAGGAGCTGACAGCCCGCTTGTAAATATTACTTATTCCATGTTTGTATTGGCAGTATCCGTATTCTGCTTAACAAGTCTTGATACCGCAACCAGACTGGCAAGATATATGTTCCAGGAATTCTGGCTGGCACCGGATGAGACCGTAAAAGATGTTACCGGCGGAAAGAAGATCCTGTGCAATCCTTACTTTGCAACTGTTGTAACCGTTGTTCTCGGCGTAGGTCTGGGTATGACAGGTTATGCAAAGATCTGGCCTTTGTTTGGTGCGGCTAACCAGCTTCTTGCTGCAGTAGGACTTTTGGCAGTCTGCACCTGGCTGGGTAAAGTGGGACGCAACAACAAGATGTTCTATGTTCCCATGGTATTCATGCTGATCGTAACCATTACGTCTCTGATCCAGACAATTATGGCTAAGGTAAAGGCACTTTCCGGCGGAGCGCTTGCAGGTGCTGATGCAGGCTGGGCAGCTGTACAGGGTATTCTGGCAGCTATCCTGGTAGTTCTTGCAGTGGTTCTGGCTATTTATTCTTTCACGAATCTTGCGAAGCAGGGAAAGAGTCAGGAAAAGAGCGCATAAGAGATACGCGCTGAAATAGTATTAGAAATGAATGCGGGGGCATCCTTTCGGATGCCCCCGTTTTTTAGTTTGAATCTGCATATGTTTTTTCATAGAGCGCTTTCAGATGTTTGGCCGCCTTGTTGGTATAGGCCTTGCCGGTGGAAAGGTCCATGACCACCAGATGGCCTTCCACGTGTCCCCGGAAGGTGAACAGATAATCCTGTTCATAGCGGAAGGAGCGGATTTCCTTTTGCAGCTCTTCCGCCGGCGGATTTTGCACCAGATAAACTACTGTTACGTAGGAATACATGTGATCCTTCGGCGGATATTTTTCTCCTTTGCAGACAAGCTTCGGTGCCATGTGGTTTTGCATGAGTTCCCTGGTCTGTATCAGCGTATCCCGGTCTACGGCGTCTGCCTCAAAGAACAGGATATGCTCAAAGCCCTCGATCTTCCACAGATTGGCTTTGGGGGTGAGGACATATTTTTCGCTGACCGTGGCAAAATGGCCGTAGGCAGCAGCGGTTTTGCCGCCGATGGAAAAGTCCTTTTCAATATCAAAAGAGCCTGCGTAATGTTCCAGGATCCGGTCTAAATAGTTCATGTGGTTGCTTCCTTTTCTGTTAGTTGATGCGTGGGCTTCAAAAATGCCTGCCTGACAGGCTTAAAAGAGCTGCGTCATGTACAAGACTACCGTGTTTTGGGAGAAGTGTCAACATATGGATCGCTGCGGCTGGATCCCGGACAGCGAGATTGGGCAGGAATCGCCGCCGGCGGGGATTGACAAAAAATGCCATGGCGTAGTACAAATGACTGGAAGAAGGAGACGCCCCGTTGCAGGCGATAGAGCGTATGAAAGTGATCGGGAAAAAAGAGCATTATCTGGACAAAGAGATGGAGACGGCGATTGTGCCGCCGGATTGCACGCTGGTGGAGGACTGGGCCTTCGGGTTCTGCCCGGCATTGACGAAAACCTGGATCCCGTCAGGGTGCAGGGTATCGGAAAAAGCCTTTGCGGGAAGCGATGGGCTGGAAGAGATTTTCCTATATGCAGATGCACAGGCGCTTGAGCTGGGCCGGAGTATAAACGAAGATCCAATGCTTCTTGCATTATGGATCAAAAACTGTCCGCGGGATATGGAAAAAGCGCTGAAGATGGCCGGGGAGGGTGAGGCATTTTATCCCTGGTTTGACGAGAGCCTTATGCGACTTTTAAAGCAACCGGATGATACGGGATTTACGCCTTTTCTTGCCGGCGGCGAAGAAGATTATTCGGATGAGGGAGAGGAGAAGAAGGCTTATATCCGTAAAATGAAAAAAGAAAAAATCCGCCTTGCGGCCTGCAGACTGTTTTCTGACCGGGCGGATGAAGATGTCGAAAAGGAGCCGGGGAGTGTGACGGCAGTTGCTTTGGACCTGTTTCAATCTTATATCAACGAAAGCGATCCGGCGCTGTATTTTTCACTGATAAAGGAAGAAGGAGAGGCGGGAGAAATGTACCGGAAGCTTTTTTCCCGAAGACAGCTTTTTTCTCATGTAGACCGGGACAGGCTCCTCGGGCTGGCAGGGGAGGATGTGACACTTCGGGCAATGATCCTGACGCGGAAAAAAGAAGAACGGGAAGAGAGCTTTTTTGATGTGCTGACACTGTGAAAATGTTTTGCATCAATTACAGGTTGACATTTTTCTTTAGGGGGGGGGTATAATCAGTGTTGGGTGTTTTGAAATATCAAATAAAAAATGGAGGGCATGAATGTGAAAAAAAATTCAAGAATCACAGTATTAGTAATAACCGTAGCAATGATTGTAATGGCATCTACACCGGTTCAAGCAACTAAGGTAAAAGGAAAGCTTACTTGGTCATTAAGTAAACCAAAAGCAAAAACAGAATGTGATATCGGCGGTATTGTGCAGGCAAGTATATTTGCATATGATAAAAAAAGCAATCTGGTTGATTCTAAAGTGTCATCTGCCAAAGCCCAAAGTGTATCGGCCAAGGCAACTAAAAAGGGTGCTTCTGCAAAAGGATATTATTGTGTTATGAATACCAATTATACTCTTTTAGCTTCGTTTAAAAGTCCGATAAGGTCTAAGGGCAAAGATTATTCTGGCTCGAAATCATTTTAAAAAAGTAATTGAATGGTGTGATAAAAAGGCTGCAATGTTATAATCTAGTTGCGGCTTTTTTATTTGTAGGAAGTGAGAATCGTGATTATGAGAAAAATGGGATTATTGTTTTGCATTTTCTGTCTGATGATGTTATACGGCTGTGGAAAGACAGATCCTAGATTTGCAGATGAGTATAATTGTTACGAAAAGAAGGAGATCATAACTTTTGAGCAGCCAACGGAATTAGATCGAGGTGTTACTTATACAACAAAACTCTATGATCCGGATCATTTTTTATTACTTGAGATCAGTAACGAGATGACGGGAAGTGATGTGGATGATTGGAAATGGGCATATCGTATAAAAGAACTGGATACGGAAAAAGGTCAGTTATTAGATGCCGAATTTCCTGAAGTAAACGTTATGAATGCGTTGAACTTGGAAATAGCCAGCAATGATTATTATACCGTTATTGTTGATAAGGTAAACAGAGAGATATATATATACGATAAAGAAAATGCCATGCTGGGAAGTAAAGGGCTTGATGAAATTGAAGGATTCACAGATGCAAGCTTTGATGATGAAGGAGATTTTCTGAGAGTTGTTTGTGATGACGAAATGATTTATATCCTGGCCGAAGGAGATAGCGACAAATCGGTTCTTTGTTTATTGAATTTTGACCTGCAGGTTGTGTATTGTGAAGAAACCGACGGCGAACGCCGTTTATGTAATAACAGGGATAGTGGGTGCGCAATTGCCGTAGCGAATAATGGAGATTATCGGTTTTATAAATATAATGCCAAGAGGAAAAAACTGGAAGAAGAGAGACAAATGAAATGTCAATGGCTGGCCTGCAGAGATGAGTGTATTATTGATGGAAATGATAAGTATGATTACTACTATACGAATTTGGGGACAAACGGAAATATACAATGGGAAGAGAATAATCTGATCGGTGTAAAAAATGGAACTCCGTATTGTGTTCTAGATGCTCGTGAGTTCGGTTTTTCGGATAATGCTATTTTTTTTCCTGACCGGGAAGGAGGGTTTATCGTCGAGGACTGGGGGAAAAAAGGAACAACGACGTTCTGGCACCTGGAGAAAAGTAATAATGGAACTTTGCTGAAAAGCAATAAGACGGTTATGACTATTGCAGGTCTGGGTATTTCTGCAGAAATAAGAGAGCTGATCTATGGCTTTAACAATTCATCGAAGGATTATTTTATCGAAATAGAAGATTATGAAGAACAGAAAGATCAGGAGAATGATGCGCGGAACAGTTTGTATGTTGATCTGATTGAGGGGAATAAAGTGGATGGTATATTGCTTTTCAAAATGCCAAAAGAGAAATGTATTCAAAATGGAATGCTGGCTGATCTGAATCAATATTTTGAACAGAGTGGCGCCGTTTCAAAAGATAGTTTTGTAGATAGCGTCATGAATGGTATGGAAGCTGATGATGGTAAGATTTACTCTGTTTATACAGGTTTTCAATTGGGGGGTCAATTTTGCAGAAGTGATTTTGAGATTGAAAACCTGTCTGACTACTGCACGCCAAATAGTGAAAGGTTACTGTATGCAGATGGTGATCCGGTCAGAATGTTGAGCAATATGTTAAGATATTCCAAATCCAGATATATAGATACAAAAAATACGGAGGTTCATCTTGATGATGAGTTTAAAAAAGAGCTTATGTTGATGAAAATGCAGGCAGAAAGCAGTCTGATTGGGGATGAAGACTATGCAGAATTGCTGATCAGAGACGGTCGTGCAGACGTGCTGATGGAAAAGATCGAGTTTCCATATGCTTACTTTTTCTATGAGTTTTTGTTTCAATCCAGGATTCATACAATAGGTAATCAGAATCGGGCAGTGATTATTCCGAATCTTACAGAAATGGGGATATGCGCTGATTCTGCCAACAAGGAAGGGATGTATGAGTTTTTAGATTATATTTTTTCGGCTTCTAATTATTATGATAACAAGTTGGGAATAACTGATTTTCCTGTATTGAAAAGTGCGCTGGAAGACAGGCGCAAAGAAATGACGATGAAACAGGCTTACGAAGATAGCATGGGAAATGAGGTTTTGCCTCACAGTTTTGACTATGGTGTGGGTGAAATATCCTATGAGTTCAAAGGCGTATCAGATGAAGATTATATGTCGCTGCAGAAAATGATTGATGAGGCAGAATATATTGAGCCGATGGATAATCGATACATGGATCCGATCCTGGATGAAGCTTCAGGCTATTTTGCCGGGAAGATCGATCTTGAAAAGGCAGTTGCAAATATGGAAAATCGTTTAAAAATTGCACTGAATGAGTAAAGGGAGTATAGGTATGCAATAGAGTATGTTAAATCGGCCGTCCGTAAGTACTTGCCCGCAGAAAGAACGCGTGGTACCATGGAGTAAGCGGGATCATTTTTGAGATTCCGGTGAGAAAACTACAGAATACGAGGAGGTATTGGAATGCGTTTTTACAAGATTGATGATCAGGTAGTGATCTCCGATAAGGAGCTTTCCGTGGGGACGGAGCTGATCCCCGGCACAACGGACGGGGCACATGAAAAGCATGTACCCGTGATCAGCCAAGATGGAGATACGGTTACGGTTGCAGTGGGAGAAGTAGAGCATCCTTCCCTGGAGGCACATTTTATCGGATGGATCCTGCTGGAGACTGCAGCAGGCTTTCAGATCAGCTATCTGAAGCCGGGAATGAAGCCGGAAGCCACCTTTAAGGTGAATCAGGATGTGGTAGCTGCTTATGAGTATTGCAACCTCCACGGACTCTGGAAGGCAGAGGCCTGAACAGCTGAGAAGGAATTTTCTGTAAAGAATGATGACAAAGACGCGACCCGGTGATCCGGCGCCGCGTCTTTGCGAAAGGAGAGTTATGTCCGAAATGAAAGAAAAGCTTCATACCGGGGAACTGTATCTTCCCGGAGATGAAGAGATCATGAAGGAGCAGATGGTCTATCAGGATCTGCTGTGCGAATATAATCAGACGAAGCCTTCCCAGCAGAAGGAGCGAATTGCTCTTCTGAAAAAAATGCTGGGAGACTGCGGCGAGGATGTGTATATTGAGGCACCGTTTTATGCGAACTGGGGTGGGCATAACTGCCACTTCGGTAAGTTGGTGTATGCTAACTATAATCTGACCTGTGTGGATGATACCCACATCTACGTCGGCGATTACACTATGATCGGACCCAATGTGACCATTGCTACCGCGGGACATCCCATTTTGCCCTCCCTTCGGATGGAAGCCTATCAGTACAATATGCCGGTTCACATCGGGAAGTGCTGCTGGATCGGCGCAGGTGTGATCATTATGCCCGGGGTGACCATCGGTGATCATTCGGTGATCGGCGCCGGAAGCGTGGTTACAAAAGATATTCCCGCTGATGTGGTGGCAGTGGGGAATCCCTGCCGGGTCATGCGTCCCATCGGCGAGCATGATGAGAAATATTATTTTAAAGACAGAAAGATCGAGCTGTAGAGAATATGGCTTCATAATGCACCCGGGAGCTTTGGGCTTCCGGGTTTTGCTGTTTTTATGCCTGCATATTTACGACCGCATATTTATCGGGAATCATGAGAGAAAAATAGGGAAAATGTGCAATTCGTCGTCTGAAATGAACCGTTCGTCCGATTTGGACCACAAATCAAATAGGATATGATACTATATGTGTGGCATTTTGCGGCCTTTAGGAGGAAACGGCAAAACGGCCGGAAGAGGAGTAAAATTATGAAAAAAAATATCGCTATCGTAACGCTGTCGTTATGCCTTGGACTGACTGCCTGCACCGCAGAGACGGGACAGGGAGAGGGTCCTGGAAAGGATGCCGGTGATCCGGTGGTGGTGGAAGAGACCGCACCCGCAAAAGAGGAGGAAACGGAAGGCACAGCGGAAGATCCCGGGGAAGATACGGAAACGAAGGAAGAAGCTGCTAAGACTGAACCGGGAAGCAAAGAAGATAAGATCGCCGCAAACGGCGTTTTGTTCACCATTCCCACTGATTACAAGATCAGCATTGATGATGAAACGGGGAACATTTACATCGATGATAAGGACCTCGATTTTAACCTGGTAATGGTGGTAAGGGACGGTTCTTATGAAGAGTCCCTGCAGGATAAAGATGCCCTGACAGCCAATGCAAGGCAGCAGGATGTTACGATCCTGAAGGATATCACGGAGTATACAAGCGGCGGCAAAAGTTATGCTTATTTCACTTTTGCCTACAATGACGAAAGCAGCACCAATACGGTGATCTATACCGGTGCCACCAAGGACAAGCGCATCGGTATCAATATGATGATCAATGCATCGGATCTGAAGGAAGAGGATGTGATCGACCGGATCAACGGCTTTTTGCAGACTGCGCAGGCAACGGATCTGCCGGATACCACCAGAGATGATCTGGTAACCCAGGAAGCGGCCATGGATGATATTTCCCAGCCCACTGGCGAGGTGGTGGACAGCGCGTCCCTGAAGCTTGGTAAGAGCTCCGTTACCGTAAGTGTTCCGGAAGGGTATTACTATCAGGATGATCAGGATGTATGCGAAGAAGACATGTTTGCCATAAAGTATTTCCAGGGAAGCGATGCGGATGTGACCTTAAGCCTGTATGCTGACGGGATGTATACGGATGAAGAGGAGCTTGCGGAATCGGAATGCCTGATCAATGATAATGCGAAGGATATCAAAGATGAAAAGGTGCAGACCCTGGATCATAAAGGGAAAAAAGTGACCTTCAAAAATGTGGAGTACACCTATGACGGAACCGTATTCCACAAGGCCATCGCCATTTGCAGGCTGTCTGACAAGTCCATGTATGCGGTCTATGCCCAGAATCTGGACGGCAGCGCGCTGAGCTTTGAGAGTCTGCAGGGATTTTTGGATTTTAACGAGTAAGCGGGCAGATGAAAAAACGAAAAATTGCCATTATCATTATAGTGCTGTTTCTTCTGGCATCGGGTCTTGTCATTTTTCTGACAGTACCGAAAATGTCGCCGGAGGACAGGAGACGGCAGGAGATCATTGAAGCTTTTGAAGAAAAGATCTATGAGTCGCCCCAGGCATATGTGCCGGATGAAGAGACGGCCCACGGGATCCTGCAGGCCCAGGGAAGGCTTCTTCGAAAGGAGAGCCCTGAAAATGAAGTAAGGCAGATGGAACTGGAACTGGAAAATGCCTACGGAATGGATGCGGTAAATCTGCGGGATATGCAGCCGGAAACAGCAAAGGATCTTAAGAAGGCCTGTGAGTATATGTACAGCACCTATCCTGTTTTGCAGGGATATCTGACCAACATCGAACTGCGGGATGAGGTGACGGAGTCCGTGGCGGCAGTGGCGCTGTTTGAATGCGATACCTATATCACCAACCTTTCACCGGAGCTGTATCCCATAGTGATCAAAAAGCAGGTTCTGCTTCGGGCCAAGGATTTTGAGAATCCCAGGCGGCTGGAAAACAGTGTTACCATCAATGTCCGGGACGGATACTGGACGGAGGGCACTGATGTATCTGCAGTGCTGGTCCACGAACTGGGGCATGCGCTTGTCAGCTGTATCCTGAGTCATAAGTACGGACTGGATAATGCAGTGCTGATCGATGAGCAGCTTTCGGATGCTTATGCAAAATACAATGAGCAGCAGCTTGCCGATCATCAGGAGTTTGTGAAAGAAGTATGCAACACGGCTTTTGATCAGTACCGGCAGCAGCATGGAGAGATCTCCTATGAGGACTTTTGCGGGCAGATCTCCGGGTATGCAAAAGGGGAGCAGGAAGACGGAGGCATCTCCTATGATGAAACCGTGGCAGAAGCTATCAGCCATGTGTACGTACATGGCAAGGACAGCGCTGATGCGGCAAAGCTGATCCTTGAGCAGATCAAAAAATCCATAGAGGAATATCAATAAATCAAAATTGTAAGAGCGAAAGGCAGAGTAAGGAGGGTAAAAATGACAGGGCAATTTTGTGTGAACTATCCAAGGTTAAACAGTGCATCCGGTGAGCTGGAGCGGTATTCGGGTCAGCTGAAGAGATTGGGGAACAGGCTGGAGGATATCAGCGCTGCGCTGGCATTCGGCGGCGGAAGCTATGACGATGTCAGAGCCAGCATCAAATTTCAGGCCAGCCAGATCGATTGCCAGCAAAAGAATCTGAAACAGAGCGGCGAAAAGCTGGGTCAGATCGTAAAGCTGTATCAGAAAGCGGAAAACAGCATTGTAAAAAGCGCAGTTCTCAGCGGCAATGTTTCGGATCTTACCCAGGCCGTTACTGAGACGATAAAGGAAGAACTGAGCGTTTTGGAAAAGCTGGGAGATGAGTGGGATAAATGGCTGAAAGAGCTGGAAGAAACTGCGGAGGATATTGTGCAGTTCACTCAAAATCTGGTCAAGCCGTTGGTAAGCACTTTTGATGAGTTTAGCGAGGGGACTTTTTTTGGTCCCAGCCAGGAGGAGCATTATGCGAGAAACGAAAATATGCCCATCGAAGATCTGCCCCAAAGTCCTGCTGAAGCGGAGGCCCTGGGCTGGGACGGCACAGTGGCGTCCAACTGCCATCAGTTTACTGCAGGGGATCAGCCCAATGAAAAATGGGTATCTCCCGATGGAAAATATGAAGTGATCTTTGATTCCTCAGGCCGCATTGTTACTGCGCCGGAGGATACCGGAACCTATAACTATGCAAGTCCTATCGATGATCCTGTAGGACATGTATTTCAGGATATAATCCCGTGGATCCGGTGGGGAAATTCGGAGGATGATAGCACGACTCCCGGCCAGCGGCTCGAATATATGATTTTTGGAGGCGAATTTGACTGGTCGACCCTTGCGGTTTAAAAAGATGAAGATCAGAATCATACGGATATTGGGATTGCTCGGTATCTGTCTGCTTTTAGGAGGTTGCACAGTGAAAAAAGACAGTTATTCGGATCGCCTGTACAAAGCGATCTGCAGTCAGGATACAGAAGCCTTTGATGCGCTTCTGCAAGAGGGGGGAGACGTTAATTCTTTAAGGGATGAGGAACAGATCGCAACAACGGGGATTTTCAGAATGGCAAAGAGCAGCATGGATCTGGAAAACGTTTATCCGCTTCAGATCGCCTGCCAGAAATCACCTGAAATGGCATACAAGCTGCTGGCGGCAGGAGCGAAGGTGGACGTGGTGGATGCTTACCTGCATTCCACGCCGCTGATCTACGCCCTCTCATCCAATCAGCCGGATCGTTTCACTCTGGCATCCGAGCTTTTAAAAAGAGGAGCGGACCCCGGCAGGATCGATGATAATAAAAGGGTAGCCATCAACAACGCGGTACATACCCTGCGAACGGATTCGGAGGAAACCAGACAGCAGAGCATGGAGCTTTTAAAGGAGCTCCTTGCAAAGACGGATATGCAGGATGTGATCGACAATTCCGCAAGCAATCCTCTGCGGGAGGCTGCCAAGTACGGAAACTGCGAAGCCATTGAATATCTTCTTTCACAGGAGATCATCGATATCGATCTGGTAACGGACGGGATGACGCCTTTGATGATCGCGGTGATCGGAAAAAATACGCAGGCCTGCAAAATGCTTTTGGAAAAAGGCGCGGATCCGTCCATCGTATCCCGTGAAGGAAAAACCGCATACGACTATGCGAAAGAATACAACAATGAGGAACTGTTGCAGGTGTTTGCACAAAAATGATAAAGGAAGGTGACAGAAGTGAATCAGTTTATGGTAAAACCCACGCCGCTTAAGAGTCAGTCCGGACAGATCGGAGCAGCAGCCCGGACGCTGCAGAGTGATTACAGAAAACTGGAAAGTATTGCATCCTCAGTGGGCTCCATGGGCTATTCCTATGGGGAAGTCAGCGAGGCGATCCGCGCCATTATAGAGCAGCTGACCAAAGAGGCAGAGACTACAAAGGATATGGAAGCGGCTCTGGAGGCCATTGTAAAGGCTTACCTTGCTGCCGAAAAGAAGATCCTGCTTTGTGCCTTCAACGGTGTAAAGACATCCGGCGGCAATAATGGCGGCGGATCTACGGTACAGCCGGATTACAGCTATGCCAACGAAGTACAGGATATTCTGGACAGGCTTAACGGTAAGAATGGCACAATTGACCAGATTACGTATATTCTTGAGCTGATCGGAAAGGCAAGCTTTCTGGATCCTACCGAATGCACCCTTACCAAGGCGGAAAAGGAAGCAATGCTGCGGTTTTTAGGACCTTTGGCTGACGAACTTGGGGAAGGGGGAAAGAAGGTGACAGATTACCTGATCGCATTTTTCTCAGATCCCTCCCATTCCGATACCTTTAACAGCGTGGGGATGAATCTTTTGGAACGGGGCCTTGATCTGATCGGAGAATGCCCGTTTTTGAATGCGCCCTTACCCTACCTTTTGGGCTTTACATACAATCCGGATACAGATTCCTATTATACTCAGGAAGGATGTATCCAGCAGCAGTGGGGATTTTGCGATGCCATTGATGGCTGGGGCCCTGCTCTTTTGATGGATCTGGATACGGATGTGAAGACCTTTACCTATGACGGACAGGAGTTCCGTGTACAGCTTTGGAAGGGAAGCTACGGCGGCGGCGGTTCTGTGGGAAGCGAGTTTGCTATTTACAGCCGGCCGGAGGCGGAAGCCCTTGCCAATCCCTATACATGGGAAGATCCGGGCAGCAAGTATATCCTTTTTGATGCAGTAGATCAGCAATATCAGCCCCAGATCTATCAGGAAACTTCCTACACCGATATGTACGGCAACAGCGATTCTTTCTCCTGCGATACCAGAGACTATGGCGACGGAGATGACTATTGGAACCTGAACATCAGAACCCAGGCAGGTGTGGACAGGGATGATGTCAGTGTGCAATATGTCATAGACTGCAGTCAGCAGGGACCGGAGTTTGCACAGGCTTTATGCGACAGCTTTCAGGACGATCCGCTGCTGGTACAGGATCCCACCATTGACGAAACCGGAACCATCGTTACAATTTACTATTAAGGAGAAGGAAAGGCCTGATTTTTTACAATGAAGAAAAAAACAGCTATTCTGATGGTTGCATTATGTTGTATGATAGTTACAGCCTGCACTTCCGGTGATGTGCAAAGTATAGCGGATGCAGGCGCAGATGCGGCAGAAGAGATCGTAAATAAAGCGAAGGAGCAAAAAACCGTGAATAATGTGGAGTTAAACTCGGAAGAAGAAATGCAGGAGTATGCCCTTTCCTATCTGAAGGACAAATACGACAGAGAATTTGTGATCGACAAGACCTACTATAAGTATAAGCAAAAAAGCAATGGGAATGACAGCCCCATGATCCTGAATGCCAGAGTGCATCCGGAGGATGACGATCATCTGGTGGCGGCATTTTATCTGGAAGACACAGGAATGATTCAGGAAGATTTTGCCGTGATACAGCATCAATACGAAGTAGAGGATATTCTGTTTCCGCAGTTTGAAGAGCAGGGTCTGGAGGGCAGGATCATCATCGACTCCTCCGAGATGAAAGAGGTTCCGGAGGACATTACGGCAAAGCAGATCATTCATGATGAAAATGTGTCGATTCAGGTGTATCAGCTGGTGGACAGAGATCATGACAGAACAGAGGATTTTCCTCTGGTGCGCAAGTGGCTTGACTATTTGTATACCTGCGATTTTCAGTGGGTATTCGGTCTGGCGGCTGAGGATGATCCGGATTATTTTCTTTTGCAGATAGGTTGCACGGACAAAGGATATCATACCGGCGATGAATGGTCGGATAAAGAGTTGCTTGAGGATGCGGAGTTTACGGAGATCAGTACGAAAAAACGTAAGAAAAACTATGATAAGTCCGGTGAATAACGGAAATGTGCGCTAAAGCAGATGCAATGAGACTCGATTCCGAAAGATATATTGAACGTGATAACGTAAAAATCGATGAAAATTTACCATTCGTCGTCTGAAATGAACATTTCGTCGCATTTTGCACACAAATAAAAAAGGTTGTGCTATATTGACATTGTTGAAAGCAACACAACAAACACAGCAAAACCAAAGCAAAAACATGTAAAGGAGAAAATTATGTCTGAGATTAAAGTAACAAGCGCACAGGTGAATCAAAAGAAAGAGCACTTAAGACAGATGAACCAGAACTTCAACAAGAATCTTCAGAAGATGGATCAGACCGAGCAGCAGCTGCTTACCATGTGGGAAGGTGACGCATCCAAGGCGTTCACCGCAAACTACAAGAAATATCGTGCAAAACTGAACGATATGTACACCGTATTCGAGAGCTACTGCAAAGCCCTTGAGCAGATCATCAAGACCTATGAGAAGACCGAGAAGCACAACGTGCAGATCGCTAAGACCAAGGGAAGCAAGTAAGAAGATCCGAAACAGGATTTAAAACCGGATCCGAAACATAAGACCATCGAATAAAAGAAGATAAGGAGAATAAAACTATGGCAATGTCAGCATTAAGGGTAGAACCCAGCAAACTGAAAGCAAAAGCAGCAGAGTTCCAGCAGGACGGCAAGGCAATCGATAAGATCACCAAGGATATGTTCACCACCGTAAACGCACTCAACGGCGCAGTTTGGTCCGGTGATGCACAGAAGGCATATACCAGCCGCTTTACAAAGCTGCAGGATGATGTACAGAACATGCTCAAGATCGTTAACGAATATGCTACCGATCTTCAGGCTATCGCTAATGAGTACATCAAGGCTGAGAAAGAGAACCAGGCTGCAAGCAGCAAGCTGAAGACTGACGTGATCTCTTACTAAGAGCGGTGTCGCAAACAGCGAATCATATCGAAAGATAAGATCATAGCATATAAACGGTCAGGAGCATTCTCCTGACCGTTTTTGTATCCGCTTTTTGCATTCTTTTTTTTGCATCAGGGTTTTATATCCTTTTTTGTCTGCTTCATTGCATCCTGCAGAAACGCAGACCGGACTGCGCTTTAACAATGATACAGATTTGCGCTCATTTTCCGGAGAGATGACAGGACAGAAAGAGCTCAAAAAGGTCAAAAACTTACCATTCGTCGTCTGAAATGAACATTTCGTCGCATTTCGCACACAAACCAATTTGGTTGTGTTATAGTGGCATTGTTGAAAGCAACACAACAAAAATAGCAAAAACAAGCAAAGGAGAAAACTATGTCTGAGATTAAAGTAACAAGCGCACAGGTGAATCAAAAGAAAGAGCACTTAAGACAGCTGAACCAGAACTTCAACAAGAATCTTCAGAAGATGGATCAGACCGAGCAGCAGCTGCTTACCATGTGGGAAGGTGATGCATCCAAGGCATTCGCAACAAACTACAAGAAGTATCGTGCGAAACTGAATGATATGTACACCGTATTCGAGAGCTACTGCAAAGCCCTTGAGCAGATCATCAAAACCTATGAGAAGACCGAGAAGCACAACGTGCAGATCGCTAAGACCAAGGGAAGCAAGTAAGAAGATCTGAAACAGGATCCGAAACATGAGACCATCGAATAAAAGAAGATAAGGAGAATAAAACTATGGCAATGTCAGCATTAAGAGTAGAGCCCAGCAAACTGAAAGCAAAAGCAGCAGAGTTCCAGCAGGACGGCAAGGCAATCGATAAGATCACCAAAGATATGTTCACCACCGTAAACGCACTCAACGGTGCAGTTTGGTCCGGTGATGCTCAGAAGGCATATACCAGCCGTTTCACAAAGCTGCAGGATGATGTACAGAACATGCTCAAGATCGTGAACGAGTACGCTACCGATCTTCAGGCTATCGCTAATGAGTACATCAAGGCAGAGAAGGAAAACCAGGCAGCAAGCAGCAAGCTGAAAACCGACGTTATTTCCTACTAAGATTTTTCAGAAGATTAAGGATTATGAGGATGGTAAAAAGCAACGGGACGTCTCGTTGCTTTTTTCATAAAAATGTATCGCACGTTAATGAAGGAGAGCCGGCATGAGCAATTTTACCGTCAACTACAACAAACTGCTACAGAATTCGAAGGACTTAAAGAGCTGTCTTTCGAGTTTGGAAAGCAATAAGAGAAGACTGGATGATCTTTCCGGTTTTTTCAATACCTATTCCTGTTATCAGAGCGTTTATGCTACCTATCAAACCGTTGTTTCCGATTTTGACAAACAGGTAAAATCAACGGACAAGATGGCATCAACCCTTGAAACCATATCCAGGTCATATAAGGATGCGGAAAATAAAATATGCAATGCTTCCTCAGGTACGGGAAAGGGTTCACCCGCAGTGAAGGGCGGCAACGGCAATTCGTCAGATCCTTCCGGCTCCGGTGATGACGGCGGCGATTTTTGGGATCGCATGGATCAGTATATGGATGAGGCCAATGAATTGATCCACGCATTTGATAAAGAATATGATAGAATAGCAGCAGCGGTGCAGGAAGCCATAGGTATTAACGGTGTGGTTGCCATCGGATTATCCGGCAGTTTGGGTGCAGGGCTTTACGGCGGTGGTGCGGTCCAGCTTGTGATCGATATGAACGGTAATATGGGTCTGCAATTTGGCGTTATGACCGGTGGAGAAGTGGGAGCATCTGCTGACGGAACCTTATATATCGCTGTATACCCCGGAATGGAAAGTATCAACGGCACGGAAGGATTTGGTACAGACCTTGGCGGAAGCGGCGGAGAAGGACTTGTAATCAGTGGCGGAATTCTGGGGTCCGGAGAGGGAAATGACCATCATCCGGTAGGCTTCTATGGCGGCCTCGGCCTCGGCGGAGAGGGTACCGTGGCGGAAGGCCATGTGGCACTGACGGAAACTTTCCCTACCATATCGCTGGGAAATGTCTTTACGAATAATGAAGATGCGCTGGTCAACATTTGGGACAGCACATATAATACCTTTGAGTTCTTTTACGGTTTATCCCATTGATAAAAAAGAAGCAGTTGCTTAGCAGGGAGGAAAAAGATGATCAATCATATCATCAAAGCAGTGTTTGTTATTATATTTGTTTCGGCGTGGCTTGCCCTTTGCTTTGGGAAATACAATAAATGGAACAAAAAGAGGAAACACTGCACCCGTGAGATGACGGTTAAGGTGACTGATATCCTGGAACGGAAAACGGCCCGGGGCGGCATGACATATAAGCCCATCTTTCAGCCGGTGGATGAGGGGGATGCCGGGGAGATCGATTCGGCATATTATTCCAATCTGGTGTCCTTTGAGGTGGGTCAGACGGTGACGCTTTTGGTAAATCCCGATAACCCGAAGGAATTTTTATACAAAGACAATAGTTTAAACAGAGGGATGATCGTAGATGTGCTTGCCTGCGTATTGCCCCCCGTGGTGATCTTGGTATTTTTCCTGACAAGAAAGCACCCGTAAGATCAGATCCTGATACAAAAGAAAAGAAATGAGCCCCTGTTTTTCATCGGGGGCTCATTTTATGAATTGATTGAATTTACACGGGAAATTTGATATAATAAAGTGCTTGTTTGTCGGCAAAATAATGGATAACGAAGGATAAAAAAATGAAGATCAAAAGAATGATATTGGCTTTGGCAATATTGTTTTTGCCCCTTATGTTTCTGACGCCCGTGAAAGCGTCAAATGAAACGGAAACGGTAACGGAGGTGCCCGGCGGCGTCAAGAGCATGGGAACGGATTCGGAAGCGCCGGAACAGGTCAGAGACAGCGTGGTACAGATCGTACTGCAGTACGTGGATGAAAGCGGAAGCAAGTATCTGTTCAAAAGCGGCAGCGGTTTTCTCATCGGAGAATCCACTGTGCTTACCAGTTACAGCAATGTTACCCTGACAGACGAAGAGCGGTCAATGGCCTCCCAGTTTGTCAGCGAGCAGACCGGTAAGGAAGTAAATTTCGGAACGAAGGAAGGTTCCGGTTCCGGATCATCCTATCAGATCGGCGTTGTGATCTACAGAGATGTGGTATTTGAAGCAACCCTGAATACTTTCAGCAGCAAGGAAATGGATCTGGCCATCTTAAATGTGGCAGAGAGTCTGAACCGGTCCAGGGCGATCCTGGGAGATGCGGATGAACTGGAAAACGGTGCAAAGCTCCAGGCTCTGGGATATAAAGAGATCGCAGTGATGACGGCGGGACAGACGGAACTTTTGTCCCAGGCCGACTGTAAGAGTCAGAGCGGCAGCCTGAGCAAGATGACCAGGGATTCCCAGGTAAAATATCTTGCCCACACCTGCAAGATCGACCGGGGAAATACAGGCGGACCCGTCATTGATGATAAGGGATATGTGGTAGGACTTTCCGTTTACCATGAGCCCAGGGAAGACGAGCAGCAGGACAGCTACAGGGCGTTGAGCGTCAATGAGATCAAGGGCCTTTTGGACAGCTGCGAGATCGCTTATCAGGAATCCGGCCTCTTTACGGAAGCCAGAGAAGCTGAGGAAGAAGCACCCGTAGTGGAAGAAGAGCCCCAGGAGGAAGTCAACACCAATCTTCTGGATGATTATATTGTAAACTTTAACATGCTTGAGCCCTCCAATTATACAGAGGAAAGCTTTGGGGCAATGCGTGCCGCTCTGGAAAAAGCCAGAGAGGTGAAGGCAGATAAAGATGCCACGCAGGAAGAAGTGGACAACGCGGTTGCCCAGCTTGAGATCGCTAAAACAGGGCTGGTGATGGCATCCAAGATCAACTGGCCCATCCTGATTCTGGTGATCGTGCTGATCCTGCTTGTGATCGGAGGTCTTGTAACTTACATCCTGTATCTGAAAGGTGTCATCGGACACAGAGGAGAGCGGGAGAGCATGAAGAGACTTCAGGGCATGATGGACGCCAGCAGGGAAAATCTCCGGGAAAGTGCCGCAGCCACCAGAATGGCCAATATGCAGCCCCAGGGCGGCGGAGGGGTTGATGCTGCTCCCGTGAGCCGGCCGGTAATGCCGGGCGTTTCCGGAAACGGAGGCACCACGGTTCTGCAGTCTTCTGTCAGAGCCGGTGACGGAACCACGGTGCTGGGTACCAGCAGCCGCATGGATTTCGGTGCTTACATGACAAGGCTGAAAACCTCGGAAAAGATCATGATCAGTCAGGACTCCTTCGTGATCGGTAAGGATCCTTCCATGGTTCATTATTGTATCTCGGACAACCCCACCATCAGCAGGGAACATGCCAAGATCGTACGTGAGGGAGGAAACTTTTTCCTGGTTGATCTGAATTCCACGAATTCTACCTATCATTGCGGAAAACTGTTGCATCCGGGAGAGGAATCGCAGCTTCGCAACGGAGATACCATCCGTTTTTCCGATGATGAGTTTGTGTTTAATCTGCAGTAAATAACAGGGGGACGGGATTATGGATGCACGGATCCTGCCGGATCTGACACTGGTCATATTCGAAGGTCTGCTATTGCTTGTGCTGATTATACTCTCTTTTTACCAGCGCAAGCGCAATAAAAAAATAGCGGAGATGGTTTCCCTGCAGATGAGCAGGACCAGAGAGGAAAGTCTGGATGCCAGCCTTCGCAATACCATGTATGTACAAAAGACCGGATCGGAAGAAAACAGCAACAATCCTTATGACGTGCAATATCATCAGGAAGAAAAGAACGTTTATGAGGATTTCGGAGAAAAGATCAGTGTACAGATCGAAGAAAAGGGTATTTTGTCCACCAAGAAGTATGTGATCCATGTGTTTGATGCTTCTACGGTGGGACGGGACGACGGCAACGCCATTGTTCTGAATGACGCATCCATTGCGGGACGTCAGATCCAGCTGATCCGGGAGGAGAAAAATCTCCTTGTACGGAATTTGGACGGCAATCATCCCGTCAATGTAAGACGGGGAAAGAAGCTGATCCCTGTGGCCGGGGAAGCTGTCCTTGTTGGCAGCGGCGACGCGATCATGCTGGGGAATACAGAGTTGAAACTTTTGATTTTGTAAAGAAAAATGGGGAAAAAGCAATATGGCAATCATACTGTGCGTATATACAAGTTCTACCTTCCGTGAGATCTGGCTTCCTGTAACGAATAACTCCAATTATTCCGTTGCATTGTATAAGAACGTATACGGTCTGAAGAAGGATGTTATTCTGAAGCTGGAGGTTGTAAATGACGCCTGGGTCTTTCTGGAAGATCCTACCTACAGCGTCATAAAAGAAAGCGAAAGCTACGAGCGTAAGACCCTTCAAAACGGGGATGTCATTCAAATCTACACTGAAAACGAAGTGGTATCTGTGCTGGTCCGAAAGATCACACAGGCATTTCACGTCTTTCAAAAAATTTCCATTGAGAATCAGACAGCCATCACCATCGGTAAAAATGAAACCAATCTGATCTGCTACGATTATTCCGGCCTGGTGTCGAGGGAGCATGCGATCCTTACCAAAGGACCCGGCGGCTGGCAGATCACCAATAAGGGTACCAACGGTCTTTGCGTCAATACCTATATGATCAGAGGAAGCTATACCCTCCGGTTTGGTGATTATATCAATATTTTCGGATTGCACATCGTATTTTTGGGAGATCTTCTGGCCATCGACACGGGAGAAAGCTCCGTGGTTCTTTCCGATGTGCTAAAGCCCTATGAGTATGAGCGGGAGCAGCAACAGCAGCCCGGCCGTCCCCAAAAGAACATTCAAAAAGACAGCAGGGTGCTGATCCATCGTGCCCCCAGAAATATCGAGAAGATCGAAAAGGAGACCATCGAGATCGAGCCCCCGCCGGCTCTTGGCAAATCCAAAAAACAGCCCCTTCTCATGACTGTGGGACCGGCACTTACCATGGCGCTGCCCATGGCTTTGGGATGTATGCTGATGACCTCCGGCGGCGGTTCTTCCCTGGCATCTTATTCGGGACTGATCATGGCCCTTTCTTCGGCGGCCGTAGGTGTGATCTGGGCAGTCCTTGCGGTGAAAAATCAGGATAAAGAGGATAAGGAAGCAGAACTGCACCGCTTTGAGGCATACAGCCGTTATCTGCAGAACAAATCCGATGAAGTCCGGGAAAAATACGAGAGCAATATCAAGGCAATGCATATCATGTACCAAAGCGCTCAGGAGTGCCTTGGCTACGTGGACAATACCACGCTTTTGTGGAACAGGAACCAAAGACACGAGGACTTTATCTATCCCAGACTGGGTATCGGTGATCTGCCCTTCCAGGCGAATATTGCGGTAGCCAAGAAAAAGTTCACCCTGTACGATGACAGTCTGGAAGAAAAACCCCGTATGATCCGGGACAACTTCAAAACACTTTATAACGTACCGATCTGCGTGGATCTTCTGAAAGACAAGCTCATCGGTCTTGTGGGCGGCGAATATCTGAAGGGCGCCCATGAAGTGGTTAAAAATATTTCCGTTCAGATCGCCGCAAACAACTGCTACACGGATGTGAAAATGGCGTTTATTTATGATGCGCAAAATTCCGCCAACCTGGATAAATGGGACTTTGTAAAATGGTTCCCCCATGTCTGGTCGGAGGATAAAAAGATCCGCTATGTGGCATCCGACAAGAATGAAGCCAGTGATGTCCTCTATGAGCTGGCAAAGATCTTCCGCCACAGAGACGAATCCGAAGCCAGCAAAAAGCCGGATGTGTGCAAGCCCTACTTTATCCTGTTTTTGCTCAATCCGGAACTGATGGCAGGAGAGCTGATCTCCAAGTATGTATTTGATACCGGGAAAAACTACGGTCTGACCACCTTTATTTTATCCGAGACCCAGGAAAACCTTCCCAATGACTGTGAAGTGATCATTGAGAATGATGATAAATTCAAGGGGATCTTTAACGTTTCCGCCCAAAAGGATGAGCGTATCGCCATCAATTTTGACGCAGTGGATGATTCGGAACTGGGAGCCTTTGCCGGCAGACTGTCCAACTACTACGTTACGGAAACGGGTACGGGAGGAGATATCCCTACTTCCCTTACCTTCTTTGAAATGTTCGGTGCCACTAAGCTCAGCGACTTAAACGTGCTTGACCGCTGGATCAAAAACAGAACCTATGACAATATCAAGGGTGTCATCGGCCAAAAGGCAGGCGGTGCTGACTGCTATCTGGATCTGCATGAAAAATATCACGGACCCCACGGTTTGGTGGCAGGTACTACAGGTTCCGGTAAGTCGGAGACCCTGCAGACCTATATGCTTTCCCTTGCATTAAACTACAGCCCCGATGATATCGGCTACTTTATCATCGACTATAAGGGCGGTGGTATGGCGAACCTGTTTAACGGTCTGCCCCATCTGATCGGACAGATCTCCAACCTGTCCGGAAACCAGGTGCACAGAGCCATGGTTTCCATTAAGAGTGAGAACAGACGTCGTCAGAGAGTCTTTAACGAGTACGGCGTAAACAACATTAACCTGTATACCAAACTGTATAAGAACAAAGAGGCATCCATGCCCATCCCCCATCTGTTCATCATCATCGACGAGTTTGCGGAGTTGAAGCGTGAAGAGCCTGATTTCATGCGCGAGCTGATCAGCGTGGCACAGGTAGGTCGAAGCCTTGGCGTGCATCTGATCCTGGCAACCCAGAAGCCCAGCGGTACTGTAGATGACAACATTTGGAGTAACTCCAAGTTCAGGCTTTGCCTTCGTGTGCAGGACAGACAGGACAGTAATGATATGCTCCATAAACCGGATGCGGCTTACATTACCCAGGCGGGACGTGCGTACCTGCAGGTAGGTAATGATGAAGTGTTCGAGCTGTTCCAGTCCGGCTTTTCCGGTGCGGCATACGAAGAGGAAGACGGCAGCGGCAAGACAGATATCGCCAGCCTCTATACCCTTACCGGTAAGATCGATATGTCGGGAAGTTATGCGAAGGTTTCCCAGAAAGAAAAGCTTTTGTATAACTGGCTGACCGAGATCAAGCATAACATGCTAAAGGCTTTAGAGACTCTGGGATTCGATGTGACAGAGTGCGAGGAAAAGAAGTCCAGAATGAGCGCTCTGGTTGCCCAGCTCTATATCGAATTTGAGAAAAACGGCATCGACTATGCCGAAAGCGTGTATAATTCCGCCAGACTGGAGGATTATATCAGGCTTTATATCGAAGCGCAGAAATATGAGGAAGAGGATATCCGTGTGATGATGAAGCTTGCTTCCGTCAGAAAGACCAAGCTTCCCCAGGCGAAAGAAAAGACCCAACTGGATGCGGTTACGGAGTACCTTGCCAAGATCGCGGCAGAGAACGGATATACCCACGAGCTGCAGCTGTGGATGCCTGTCCTTCCTACCCAGATGTATTTGGAAGAGTTTGAGGAATACTCGAAAAACAAATATGAAGGCGGCAGATGGCCGGTGCAGAAGGATGTATGGGAACTGGATGTTGTCATCGGTCTGATGGACGATCCCCAGAATCAGGCGCAGATGCCCATTCATGTCAACTTTTCAACGGAAGGGCATCTCGGTATCTTCGGTATGGTAGTAACCGGAAAGAGTACGGCGCTGCAGACCATCATTTACGGACTGATTTCCAAATATACACCGGAGTACATCAATTTTTACGGTATTGATTTCAGCAGTAAGATGATGTCGGCCTATGAGGATTGCCCCCATTTCGGCGGCGTGATGTATGAAGGAGATTATGACAAGATCGCCAAATTCTTTGTCATGCTGAACGATATCCTGGAGGAGAGAAAAAAGACGCTGCGAGGCGGTAACTACAGCCAGTATGTACAGGTGCACGGCGTCACCATGCCGGCTATCATTGTTGCCATCGATAACTTTTCCGCCTTTAATGAAAAGACTCAGGAGGAGTATGTGGACTTTATTATCACCCTGTCCAAGGAGGGTGTGAGCCACGGTATCTACCTGATCATCACCGGCGGCGGTATTTCCATGGCGGACGTACCTTCCCGTATTGCGGAGAACATCAAACAGAATATCTGCGTGGAAATGCAGGACAAATATGCCTACAGCGACATTCTGCATACCATGGGAATCGAAGTCCTTCCCGAGTCCGGCGTAAAGGGCCGCGGACTTGCCCTTTCCGGCGGCAGGATCCTGGAGTATCAGGTTGCCCTTGCCCTGGAAGCTTCCGACGATTATCAGCGAATCGAGCGGATCGCGGATCTGTGTGCCGATATGAAGGAAAACTGGAACGGAAAATGTGCACGGCCCATCCCGGAGATCCCGGAAAAACCTGTATGGTCCGAATTCAAGGAGCTGGAAGACTACTGGAAAATGCAGGAGAATCCTGCACTGCTTCCTGTGGGATACAAACAGGAGGATGCACTGCTTTACGGTATCGATCTGCGACAGACCTATTGCTATCTGATCACCGGTCTGGCACGTTCCGGCAAGAAGAACTATTTCAAAGTGGTTCTGCAGTCAGCCATGGACAAAAACTCCGAGATCTGTGTTGTGGACGGTCCCGGAAAGTTTATGCGTGCTTACGAAGGCATGGAGCAGATCCGGTATGTGGATTCGGATGAAACAGTATTTGAATACTTCCGGGAGCTCCTTCCGGAGTTTGTCAGAAGAAACAAATTCAAAGGCCAGCTGATGGAAGAGGATCTGGAAGAAGAGGAGATCTTCGAGAAGATGTCCCAGGAAAAGCCCATCTTTATCTTTATTTCGGAGCTTGCCTGGTTTATCAATATGGTCTATACAACGGAATACGAGATGTCGGGATTTTTGGAGAACATCATCGAAAAAGGAAGACTGCATAACATTTACTTTATTGCCAATATCAAACTGGACGAAGTGGCTGATGTGGAGTACAGGGATCTGTTTACCCTGTTTACAGGACACAAGACAGGTATTCACTTTGGCGGTAATGTAACGGAAAACAGACTCTTTAACTTTGACAATGTGGCTTATCAGGAACAGTCGGAAATGCTCAAACCCGGAATCGGTTATACGGCAGGGGTTATGAGCCAGGATGTGCGTAAAGTAGTGATACCGCTTGCAAGGAGGTAGCAGGAATGATTTCACTACTGATCTGTATGGAGAATAAAAAGCAGGAAGCTTATATTGTCAAGCTGGTCAGGAAAACCATCGCCGTCCTGAGTGATGAAGAACTGGAGATCATTTCCTATCTTGAGGACAAGAGCGCTGCACAAAATGCGGCATCCACCGGCAGGGGCCAGATCGCCGTCATTGATGTGACCGGGAAAACGGGCTTTGATGTGGCAAAAGAGGTGCGGGCCCATTCGGCGCAGACGGAGATTATGATCATTGCCGATACCAGCATTTCGCCCATCCGCTATCTGAATCCGGAGGTAAAGGCCTCATCTCTTCTGCTGAAGCCCTTTGTGGATGATGTTGCAAAGGAAAGCTTTCAGAATTTTATCAGGCAGGTTGTTGCGACCCAGGATCCTTCCACGGAGGAAGAGTGCATCATCTTAAACAGAAGAAGCGAAGATGTTGCGATCCCCTTTCGGAATGTATATTATGTGGAGGCCCGCAACAAAAAGGTGTATGTGAACTGCTCCGTGAAAGAGTATGTGGTATATGAGTCTCTGGATGCCATTGTGGCGACGCTGCCGGATTATTTTATCCGCTGTCACAGAAGCTTTGTGGTAAACAGAAGACACATTCAGAGCGTGGAGTTTTCCGAGAATTATATCCGCCTGGATAATAAGGATGAGATTCCTTTTTCACGCGGCCAGAAGAACATATTGAAGGAGGTGCTGGGAAGTGACGCAAATGCATGAGGAACGATATGTTCTGTCCAAAAGCGAGCTGATGGTGTTGCTTGCGGCCAAGGGAATGCAGAATATCACCATTCAGGGGTCTCCGGTCAGATGCAATGATTCCGAGATGTGCTATCTGATCAACGATATGGTGCAAAACGGACTGATTGAGGGATCCGAGGAAAAATTCGTGATCGAAAAGGACCTGGACGCTTTGCTCTGTATCATAAAGGATGCCGACTGGACGTATCTGGTCAGGACATCGGGAGATATCAGGGAGTCGGTGTTTATCTACCAGCGGGGAGAGGATTTTTGCCTGGTTGGCGTGACCGACCGGGAAAATGCCAGATACAGCCTGCGGGCGCCGCAAAAAGAGGAAGTAAAAGAAATCCTGCTGCCGGAGGGATACGGAGAAGAGGACTATGTTCCCACCCTGGAGGAAGAAAAGAGCTTTGAGAATATCATAAGAAGCAAAGAGTATGTACAACCCCAGGCCCTGGCCCGGTTTGCCAATATCCCTTACATGCTTGAGATCATGCATGCCGGGGAGGAAAAGCTGAAGGAGAGGATCCTTTTGCGGCTGGGCGATGAGGAAGGGCAGGTTTATTGCAACAAAGAAGGACAGATCTCTTCCCGCCCCTTTATAAAAGAAGAGTTTTCCAACCTGGTGTCGGATTTGATAGGAGAATACATAAAATGATCATGGTAGATATTTATTTTCCCGCTGTGGACCAGACATTCAGCCTTCGTCTGGATGAAAATGTGAAGATCAGCGCACTGATCCAGGAGATCAATGAGATGATGTGCAAAAAATACAGGAGTACCCCGGAAAGCACCGCCGACCGGTTTATGCTCTGTTCCCTGCAGCATCATCGCCTTCTTCCGGACCATACGACCCTGGCGGAGAACGGGATTTTAAACGGCGAAAAGCTCATAATGGTGTGATTTTTTACCATTCGTCCGCTGAAATGAACCATTCGTCGCATTTCGAACAAAAACGGATTGAAATATGGTATAGTACGATCATGCAATAAATGAGCGTGAGAGATTGCGTGACGAAAGGAAAAAAGGTGGAGGTGCAAGATGGCGGACAAGATCAAAGTCAATACCCGGACGCTGAAAAAAGACCGGGATGATATCAAGAAAGATATCTCAGTCGTTAGAAAGAAAATCGATGCGATGCGACAGGATGTAGAACAGCTGAACAAGATGTGGAGCGGTGAAGCCAACGCAGAGTTCAACAAAGCATTTATCGGCGACATCAAAAAGCTTGAGAACCTGTGCAAGATGCTGGATGACATCGTAAATTACGAAACTACGGCAGTGACAGAGTACGATACCTGCGAGAATAAGGTAGAGCAGCTCGTTTCGTCTATCAGTGTTTAGGAGGCAGATCAATGGCAATCACATTAAAAGTTAAACCGGAGGTTATGAAATCCAAAGCGGGTGAGATTTCAACGTCCATTAAATCCATCGAAAAAGAATTAAACGAGATTACCCGCGTGGTTCTGGGAACCAAGAAATACTGGGAAGGTGATGCAAGCAATCAGCATCAGAAGAACTATACCGTGATCAAGGAAGATATTCCCAAGATCCTGAAGCTTCTGGAGGAGCATCCTACGGACCTGCTCAAGATGGCCGGTTTGTACGAAGAGGCAGAGAAACAGAACCAGCTGTTATCAAAGCAGTTACCGATCGATGTTATCAGCTATTAGTGAAAGGAGTTATGCACAGTGACTAGGGGCGAGATTTATTTTAATTATGAAAAAGCAATGTCACAGGTCAGAGCGCTTCAGGAGATCGCAAGCAGCATCAAGAAGATCAGTGACAGTAATATGACAGATTGCATGAATAATGTAAAGAAAAACTGGGAAGGCGACAATGCAACTTCTTATGTAGGCAAGGGAAACAAGCTGAAAGAGAAGATCAAAAAGTCCGGAGAGAATGTGGACAGAGTTGCAAGTACGCTTGCGGAGATGGCAAGAAATATCAGAGATGCTGAGCTTCGCAACCTGGAGATCATTGAGCAGAAGAATTCTTCGTCAGGGGGCTGATGAAGAAAGAGGGTATTTGCTTGTTCAGCGTGAGGGGCAGTGAAGTAAGGTGATTTTATGTTTCGTATTTCATTAAAACAGATCAAAAACTGCATATCGGAATTAGAGTCTGAACAGCGAGAGCTGAAGAAAAACTGCAACAGGCTGGAAGATATCTACGCAAGCTTCGACAGCCTGACAGACGGTAAGCTGGATAAGCAGGTCCTCAGATCAGTGATAGACGAGGTAGAGAAAGAATGCGGCAGCCTGGGAACCATGAAGAAGGTTCTGAGTGAGTCGGCAAGCCTGTACGAAAAGACGGAAGCAAAAATCGTATCGTCGGCGCCGCCAAGGAGGAACTTCAACGAGATTGGTATTCAGGATCTGCGGGATCTGAGTGCTACCATGCAAAATCTTGGGATTTATTTTGAATAAAGTGATGTGAAAAACCGGCAAAGCTTTGAGCTTGCCGGTTTTGTTTGTCTATTCGGGGACGATACGAATTGTCCGCAGATCACTTCAGGTAGCGGAAATGGAAGGCCACATCGGAGATGGAGATGGTATCTTCATCGGACAGCTCATAGGGCCGTTCCGGTGCCAGGAATGCATGATTTAAGGAAGTTCTGTTGGTGGAATGGTGATCCACAAGGAAGAAACGTTCCTGATTATAAACAATACTTGCATGCTTTCGGGAAACCGAAGGATTGTGGTAAATGCAATAATCCACTTCCTTGGGGTTCTTTCCGATGGTCAGACCTTTTTTGGTCAGCCAGATCACTTCGCTGGAATCTACACGGATCAGGGCACCCAGCTGTTTGCTCTTCTTTTGCTTTTTCACATCCGGATTGACGGAGGCCTTCATCCGTTTTCCCTTCAAAAACTGCTTCAGATTCAGGCGGAAAAAAATGATCAGGAAAGGAAGCAGGATCAGCTCCCAAATATGATAGGTATGATTGTAGGGCCGAAGCTTTTTCCGGGTTTTTTTCATGTTGTCGATGCTGTCCTGATAATCATCCTTTGTAGCATCGGTTTTCCGGGTGACTTCCAATGCCTCTGCAATGGCAGCCTTATGCTTTTTCAGGGATTTCTTGGAATAATTCTGTTCGTTCTCCATGACGTTTTGCTGGCATTCGAACAGTACCGCATAAAAGTTTTCCACCAGTTCCTGATCCGCCACGTTATAAGAGCTTGTGGGGCTGGAGTTGTTATAGCCGATACCCAGGGTCTTGATCATCTCGATAAGGGTTTCCACGGGGATCACGGACAGGGTTTCTTCCTGATCGCCCTGGAATGACATCATACCGATGACATTGCCTTCCTTATCCAAAAGAGGGGCACCGCACAGTTCGGGAGATACGGGATAGTCAAGCTCTAAGGATACGGGATCTCTGCCGATGGCCGCAACATTAAAAGGCGTTACAGCGATATTAAAGGAAGGCAGATCGGTGCTGCCCAGTACCGAATACTCCCCGGAATAACCCAGGAGATAGACTTCATCCTTGCGCATGATACCGGAGGTATCGCCCAGGGTCAGGCTTGTCATATTGCTGACGGAGGAAGCGGGCTTTAAGAGAGCGAAGCCGGATTGCTGGCTAGCATATGCCACGGTAGCATCGATGACCACATCTCCCTGCAGATGCAATGAGATCCGGGTGGTCAGCTTGGCCTCCTGATTGATACCGACACCGTGCCGGATCTGCTCATAGTCGGATTCCGAAGGTGTCACAAGACGGTAGTCCGTCAGAATGTACTGGTCATTGCCGCCGCTGCCGATCATAAAGCCGTTACCGGTATGAACATAATAGAGATTGCCGTTGTCATCCTGGCAGGCGGTAACGATCTTGGCTACGCCGGATGCAGCATCCATTACGGCGCCTCCTTCCTCGTCGGAATCCTCCTGCATATCCTCTGTGGGGACGGCATCATCCGCCGGCGGGTTTGCATCCTGGGAGGCCGTTACAGGCCTTTGCGTGGCCAGAAGCAATGCAATCATGAAAATCAGAAATAATTTTTTGCTAAACATACAGATATTATAGCAAAACGAGTGTTACGACTCAATGATATTATTGTAAAAATCCTGATTGCATTGTATGATAAATCAGACGAGTGGAGGTAATCATGGGGTTTCAAATCGCTTATAAAACAGATATCGGAAATGCAAAAGACGTCAACCAGGACGGCCTGCTGATCAAGACCGCAAGAGCAAAAGAAAAGGATGTTGCTTTTTTGTGCGTCTGTGACGGTATGGGAGGCCTTTCTGACGGGGAAATGGCCAGCACCTGCGTGATCTGCGCCATGTCCGACTGGTTCGATAAAAGTCTTCCCGGCCTTATGGGGTCAGAGAACTTTGAAGAAGATGTAAAACGTGATCTGAGCCGGGTGGTGGAAAGTGCCAACAGCAGGCTGAATGCCTATGGGATCAGGCACAATATTCAGCTGGGTACCACCTGTACCGCAGTTTTGGTGGTGGAGGATGAGTATATCGGGATCCATGTGGGTGATACCAGGCTGTATGAGATCATGAATTCCGTGCAGCAGATCACAGAGGATCAGACAGTACTGGCAAGGGAGATCGCATTGGGGCGTGTGTCAACTCAGGATGCGAAAAACGATTCCCGGGCCAGCATTCTTTTGCAGTGCATCGGCGCGGCAGGTCAGGTGCAGCCGGCCTTTGTGAAAAACAAGATCAGCCGGGGCTCCATGCTGATGCTTTGCAGCGACGGATTCCGGAACAAAGTGGATGAATTCGAAATGTTTGAGGGCTTCCGGCCCAAATATATGACCGATCCGCGGACCATGGAAAAGCAGTGCGAGTATTTTACGGAACTTGCCAAGCAAAGAGGCGAGCGGGACAATATCACTGTGCTGGTGGCCAAACTGATATAGGAGCAGCTTCATGTTAGAAAACGGAACCATAATTGATGACAAATATAAGATCCTGAATAAGATCGGGCAGGGTGGCATGAGTATCGTTTACCTTGCCATGAATGAAAAGGCCAATAAACAGTGGGCCATTAAGGAAGTCCGTAAGGACGTGACCAAGGACTTTGAAGTGATCCGGCAGGGACTGATCACGGAAACAAATCTGCTGAAAAATCTAAGCCATCCCAATCTTCCCAGCATCATAGACGTGATCGAGCGGGAGGACACCTTCCTGATCGTGATGGACTATATCGAAGGTGTGCCCTTAAGCGTCCGTTTGCAGGAACAGGGAGCCCAGCCCCAGGAGGACGTGGTGGAATGGGCCCTGCAGCTTTGTGATGTGCTGCAGTATCTTCATACCCGGGAAAAACCCATTATTTACAGGGATATGAAGCCGGCCAATGTGATGCTGAAGCCTAACGGTGATCTGGTGCTCATCGATTTTGGTATTGCCAGAGAGTATAAGACCCATCACACATCGGATACCACCTGGTTAGGAACCCAGGGATATGCGGCGCCGGAGCAGTTCGGAGGCCAGGGACAGACGGACCAGAGGACGGACATTTATTGTCTGGGAGCTACGCTGTATCATCTTCTGACCAATCACAATCCCAGTGATCCCCCCTATGAAATGTATCCCATTCGCCGGTGGAACGAAGAGCTTTCCTCCGGTCTTGAGGAGATTATCATCAAATGTACCCAGAGAAATCCCAAGGACCGGTATCAAAACTGTAACGAGCTGCGTTATGCCCTGGAGCGTTACCAGGAGATGGACGTGGAATACAGGAGAATGGAGAACAAGAGCTTCCGGATCTTTATGGCCCTTCTCGGAGCTACGGTGCTGATGTTGACAGGCACCCTTGTGTTCCGCCATTATGCGCAGCAGACCAGAGACAATGACTATAAGACCTGCGTGGAAAATGCCCTTGCCACTTCGAACTATGATGAAGCCATGGAACTGTTTACCAAGGCCATCAAGCTGGATCCTTCTTCCGAAGAGGCCTATCTTGCCATGCTGGACTACTGCATGGAGGATGATAATCTGAGTGAGAAGGAGGCGTACCACATCAGAGAGATGCTCCAGCTTCGAAAAGGGAAAAATACCTACGAGGACCTGTTGAAAGAAAACCAGGCCGGGTATGATGCTTTTTCCTATCAGATGGGAATGGCATATTACTATTCCTATGAGGAAAACGGCAATAAGAACAATGCCAAAAGATGGCTACAGACTGCGGCGCAGTCCCAGTATCTGGAACCTTTTAAGGTGGAGCGTTCCAACAGGCTGCAGCAGATCGCAGAGTATTATTCCAAAATCGGTGTACAGTCCAAATCCGGGGATCAGTCCACTTCCTACAAAGACTTCTGGAAGGATCTGGTGGAGGTTACCCAGGGGGACATTGTACATACTGACAATCCCGTAACGGCCCTTGTCATGTACAATGAGTTTACGTTCCAGATCGCAGCCAATGCCCAGAAATTCCAGAGGGCCGGGGTGAGTGAAACAGAGATGGCTGAGCAGATCAATGTGATGATCGACCACCTGAACAACGATTTTGTGAAGGAAGATCTGGAGAACGAGCGTGTGAACTACCTCTGGAAGAAGCTGATCAACAACGTCCGCGTGGCGGAACGGGAACTGGAAACGAATTTCTCCATCCCGAAGGAAAAGGGGGAATAGTATGTCTGCACTGACAGTATACAATAACGCATCCATCATATGCTTTATCCTGTTCATGGTGCTTTTGGGAATCACCATTATCTACGGACGGCGGGTACATATTTTGGAGCTTATCATGAAAAAGACAGGTGTTCTCAAGAAACGGGAGATCGCCAAGATGGAAGAAGGAAAGGCCGTCCGTCACAGGACGGTAAGACAGGTAAAACCCCATCAGCAATATACCACCCAGATCCATACCCAGATGGATGAGCAGCAGGCGCCTCAGACCGAAAAGCTCCAGGAGGAAGAAAAGATCATAATGCCTGCCGTAGCGGAAACTACGGTGCTGCAAAGCAGCGAAAATGCAAGGGATGAGGATTTTGTGATCCTGCAAAATATCATTGAGGTCCATGGGAAGCGCCTGGAGGATGTTTAGCGGGTTTTATAAATACAGTCGGATGGCATGCCTGTGAAAGGTACACCATCCGGCTGTTTTATATTCCGGAGAGGAAAGGGATATTATCGGATCTCGATCTCGCAGACCTTTTTGAATCCGTCCTTTATATCAAAGGACAGGATTTTGTCCATGGGAGTTACGATATAAAAGTAGTCATCAATGGACAATCCTCTTGTGGTTTCGGTGGCGGTATAGCGGTCGATATGCTCTCCCACCTCTTCGATCAGGGCTTCGGAAAATCCCTTATCTTTATCGTAAGAGAATAAAGCATAATAGGACAGAGTGCCGATAGATCCGAAGGCATCATCCAGCATCAGGGAGAAGCCGAAGAGGTTTTTGTCGGGCCTGCAATAGAAGGCGTTTCTGTTTTGGAGCACGGATGCATCCGTGATACCGTCAAGCACTTCCGTATGCAACTCTTTGATGTTTTCCGGATCGGATATATCAAACATGGTCAGCTTAATGGGATTTTCAGGTTCATCCGTATCATATCCGATGCCCAGAAGGAGACCTTCTCCGAAGGGATGCAGGTAAGCGGAGAATCCCGGGATCTTAAGATAGCCTACCACCCGTGGTCTGGTTTCCTCCGACAGATCCACTGCGAAGAGGGGATCTGTGTTGCGGAAGGTTACAAAGTAAGCCATATCTCCCAAAAACCGGGCACTCTTAATGGTTTCACCTTCGGCTAACTTTTTCACAACGCTGATGCCCTGCAGATTTTCATCCAGGATATACAGTCCGTTGTAGCGGTGGCCATCCTCCATGTAGCTTGTGACCAGACGCAGGTGGCCGTTTTTCTCATCCAGGCTGTAATCATTGTTCAGAGAGCCGGGAATGTTGCCTTCTGCCTGTTTTTCCATTTTTCCGCCGGCATAGGAGAAACTTACGATTTCCGTTGTGCCGGGGAACATAAAATTGCTCCAGTCATAGGTCTCATCCGCCAGATAGATATGATCGTTGCTGACATACAGCAGGCTGCCGCCGGCAAGGAGAGCCTCCCTGTCAGTGAAGGTGCCGCTTCCGGGATCCATGGCGGTGACCACCACGTAGTTTGTCTGCTTGCAGTTTCTTTGCAGATAGATGTCTTCGGGGCCGATCAGATCATCTTCGATCTGCGGTATAAAAGTTGTGGGCTGCTTTTTTTCAATCTCGTTTAAGAACACGGTCTTTTGCGAAAAAGTATACAGGTGTCCGTCAACAAATCGTGAGGAATGGTAGTTTCCGTCCTGCTTTAACGTGGATTTGAGCTTTGGCTCATCCCGGTCGGTTATATCATAGGTTTTGATCACGGTCCGGGCTTTTCGGATATCCTCGCCTATGGTGCGCTCTTCACCGATCATGACCAGATCATTGCCGTTTACGTAGAATTCGCAGCCGGTTTCTATTTCCGGATAAAGGGGAATGATCCCGTATGCTTCCTCCACCTGACCCTCCGGGCATACCTTATAGATCAGAATGTACTCCGTTGATTCATTATAGACGTAGATATACTCGCCGTCTGTTTTGACGATATCTCCTTCCATAACGCCCTCAGTGCGGACGTTGGTATCGGAATAATCTTTGCCATGGGCTTCGGCGCCGGCAATGTCTCCCGCAGCTGTCAGGCCATTTTGGGAAGCATCCCGCGAAAATGACTGAGCAGACTCGGCAGCGGGGGCGGCTTCGTCAGCGACATCCTCCTCTGCATCCTCTGTTATAGCGTCGCCAACGGCCATATCGTCGATGGCGTATTCTTTGAGCATTTCTTCCTGCTCACCGGCTATCCGGTCAAAATAAGCATAGAGCTCATCATAATCTGTTTCGGAACCGGTGCTTTCGTTTTTACCCAAAAAGCTGATGCCTTTTTTATCACCGGCGGCTTCTTCCGTAGGCGCAGCGCTTTCTTCTGCGGCTTCGGTTTCAAAGGAATCATCTGCTGCTTCGGCATCCGCAGCGGCGATGCTGTCGGCGGCCACTGTGGCTTCCGAAGCGTTTTTGCTGCCAAGTCCTCTTTTTCCGATGGCGATACCGAGGCCGAATATGATAAAGAGGGCGGCAGCGGTGGCCAGGGGATTGATCAGTCTGCGATAGCCGGCAATACCGGTTACTTTATTTTGTTTTGCGACGGGTGCAAATTCTTCGGAAGGGATATCGCTGCTTTCACTGCGGCGGGCCTTCTCCTCAGATGTCATTGCATCCAGTTTCATTTTCATCTGTTCCGGAGATATGCTGTCCGGTATGATAAGGGCTTCTTCTTTTAATTTTCTTTCAAGATCTGCCATTTTGATCTCTCCTTTCCTTTCGTTTTTGGGTGGTCACGGGCTACAGACAGGCTTTCATTTTTTGCAGTGCCCTGCTGTATTTTGACCGGACCGTGTTGCGGTTTAAGGAAAGTCTTGCCGCAATCTCGTTGCTGTCAAGCTGGCCGTAAACAGTCATGGCGACGATCTGTTTTTCTTCCTGTGACAGAACTGCAAAGGCTTTTTGCAGGGTGGATGTATCCTCCGCCCGGGCAATTTCGGGATCCTCTTTTCCCAGGAGCTGTTCATAATCCTCCGGTGGTGAGGAAGATAAGTGCTCCCTGTTTTTAACGTATTCCCGCATGATCGCTTTGCATTTATTGGACAGGATCGCGAAGATCCAGCCGCGAAAGGCCAGTGCATCCCGCAGTTTTCCGATCCCGGCGAAAGCATCCAAAACCGTTTCGCTGACGGCGTTTTCCGCATCGTGCACGTTACCCAGCATATAGTAGGCCGCTTTGTAAAGATCTTTATACAGCAGCTCGTAAAGTCTTGCAAAGGCAGCGCTGTCCCCCTGCTGTGACTTTTCCACAAGCTGTATGATCGTTTGATTATCCATTGTCATATGCGGCTTCCTCCTTCCTTTTCCGCTTCTGTATGATCAGTGTGTTTTTATTTCCAATCTGTTGCATGGATCTTATATTTTTTTAATCTGTTTTTTACTATACTGTTTGCGGCCTTGTCAGGTCAAGAAAGGATTTGCGAAGGGAATAAGAGAGAGGAGCCCTGCTTGACGTGGTGCTTTCATACAGAGTAAAATTGAAGGGATGATCAACGAAAAACAGGGAGAATATAATGGCACAGGCTGTAAAAAAGGCCGCCGGCTGTCTGGGGATATTTGCGATTGTGTATGCAGTGCTTGTTTTATCCTATCTTGCGGCGGTAAAGTACATACCCAATGAACGGATCAGTCCGGCGCTTCGGCGTTCTGCGGAATTTTTCCATGGCAGGGAAATGGCGGAATATCTGGCAAAAAACGTGACCGCGAGCCGCAGGGACAATATTTCCGATCCCTATCTTTTGAATATCCTGTATTATCAGGATCCTTCGTCCCCGGCCCGGTCCATCGCCGGGGCGGAGTATTATCTGAAAGAAGATACAGGGACAACGGAGTCTCTCTATGGGGCTGTTATGAATGACCCGCAGCCGAATAAAGAGTACCTTCGCTATTGGCACGGCTCCCTCCTTCTTATCAGGGTGCTGTTTCAAAAATTCGATATCATTGCCTGCTACCGGATCTTTACGGCAGCTGCGATCCTGCTTTTGCTTTGCGTTTTGGGATGCCTTTCTTATCTGGAATGTAAAAAAGAGATCTTCTGCTTTCTGGCCTCCCTTGCCGCCGGAAGCTTCTGGTATGCAACCATCAGCCTGGAATATACCTGGTGCTTTCTGGTTATGCTGCTGCTGTCTCTGACGGTGCTGCTGATCTGCCGCAAAGAAAAAGAAAAGTATCTGCCGGCTGTTTTTCTGGCAGGAGGGATGCTGATCAATTTTCTGGATTTTCTGACCTATGAAACCATCACCCTTACCGTTCCTCTTTTGTTAGCCTGTGCTTACCTTTTTAAGAAAGGATGCAGCCTTAGGGAAACAAATCGTATTTCTCTTTTTTCCTGTATTGCATGGCTGGCGGGATATGGCGGCATGTGGGCGGGGAAATGGGTCTTTGCCTCGGCAGTATTAAAAGAAAACGTGATGCTCTATGTAACGGGACATATGCAGGAGCGGACTTTCGGAGAATCGGTTCTTAGCGATAACTACCTGATCGGTACCTTTCAGCTTTTAAAACGGGAAGTGTTTTGTCTGTTTCCCGTTGACTACGGAGGTGCGGGAGCGGTGGCCGGCGTTTTTCTGGTGATGATCGCCGCATCCTTTTGCTATGTTTTTCGCAAAAAGAATCCGGATACCGGAAAGGTACGTTTGTATCTTTTGATCGGCCTGATCCCGCTGATCCGGTTCCTTGTGATGCGCAATCACACAGCCATGCATGCGGCTTTTACCTTCCGGGCATTGAGCGGAACTGTGCTGGCACTGCTTTTGGCTATGGTGCAGGTGGCGGAGCTGCCTTTGCCGGGGAAGGGCTCCGGCAGGGGAAAAAAGAAATGAAAAATCGCTGTTCTATGGATTGCGAAGGGCTTTTTTTCCGTGTATAATTGTTGAAAACAGGCTTTTTGGCCGGGAGAAAGCAGGAGGTATGGAAATGGCGGAAATGAATACAAAAGCAATGTATAAACTGTCCTACGGACTTTTTGTCTGCACAGCAAAGCAGGGCGAAAAACAAAACGGCTGCATTACCAACACGGCCATGCAGGTAAGCTCGGATCCGAACCGGATCAGTGTAGCCATCAATAAAGCCAATCTCACCCATGATATGGTGCTTGAAACAGGGCTTTGCAATATTTCCGTGATTTCACAGGCAGCGGACTTTTCGCTGTTTCAGCGTTTCGGATTCCAGTCGGGAAGAGACGTGGACAAGTTTGCGGATTTTTCCCCGTCATCTTTTAAGACAGCAGAAAACGGGATCTTCTACGTTACGGAAGGAACCAATGCCGTCTTTTCCCTGAAGGTAGACAAGACTGTGGATATGGGCTCCCATACCCTGTTTCTTTGTGAGCCGGTGGCCATGGAAGTACTCAGCGACGAGGCTTCCTGCACCTATGAGTATTATCAGAACAATATCAAACCCAAGCCCCAGGCGGTTGGCACAACGCCCTCCGGTCAGACGGTTTGGCGCTGCACGATCTGCGGCTATGAATATGTGGGAGAGGATCTGCCGGATGATTTCATCTGTCCTATCTGCAAGCATCCCAAAGCTGATTTTGAAAAGATCGTAAAATAAATCTCAGGGAAGAGGAAAAAGAAAGGCATCATCATTTACATGGAAGCAAACGTACATACCTTTCGAATTGACAAATTGTATGAGAGTTTTGCCGCATCGGCCAAGGAAAAAGGGCGTTACTTTTTCATGCTGGATATCCATCATGATTACGCCCGTTGGTCCCCTGCGGCTGTTTCTGATTTCGGACTGCCCGGAGAATACACGGACTCTAATACCAGATGGATCCGGGAATGGCTCCTGCCGGAGGAGGCAGAGGCTTTTGCGGAGGATGTGAAACAGGCCCGCAGAGGCGCTCTGGACCGGAAGGAAACGGAGTGGCACATCAAGACTGCGGACAACAAACACATTGCCTGTGCGGTGAAGTATTTTACGGTAAAAGACTATGCGGGAATGCCCTCTCATGTTGGGGTGGCCATTACCTCTCTTGTGATCGACGCCCAGACTGATCCAACCACGAATCTGCCGGGGCAGATCCGTTTTCTGGAACACCTTCGGGGACTGTTTGCAAAACGTCTTCGTACCGCTGTCATGCTCATCGGTACCATGAATCTGGATGATATCAACAACCTGTACGGCTACAGCTACGGGAACCGTGTTATTGCGGCATTGGCGGACCATATGCGGGATGTGGTAAAGGGCAGCGGAGATCTGTTCCGGGGAGAAGGCGCCATGCTTTTGTACACTTCCCAGACCATGACCATTGAACAGATGGTAAAGCTTTATAACGAGCAGAGCAGCTTCGCCATGCAGATGCTCTCCATTGACGGCAACAGAGTCTCCGTAAGGCTTTCTGCCGGTATCGTGGTGGCAGATGACCCCACGGTGGATGTGCATGCCATTTTGGCGGGGCTGAAGTATGCGCAGAACAGGTCTGAGACGGAAAAAGACGGACAGCCTGTGATCCTGCAAAATGATTATCTGGCACAAAACGCCAAGACCCTCGAAATGGTAGCTTCTCTTCGCAGGGAAGTGGAGGACGGATGCCGGAACATGGAGCTGTATTATCAGCCTGTGCTGTCCACCGGGGGCGGCAGCGTTTTGGGGTGCGAAGCCTATCTTCGCTGGCATCGCAAAGACGGGCATATTTCACCGGCCCAGTTTATGCCATGGCTGGAAAACGATGCTTCCTTTGTAAAGCTGGGTGACTGGATCCTGCGACGGGCCCTTTCGGACGGGGTAAGGATCCTGGAGAAAAAAAGAGACCTGATCCTGACGGTGAACCTGTCTCACAGACAGCTGGGACAGCCGGAATTTCATCAGTACCTTTTGAGCCTTTTGAAAAAAAGAGAGTTTCCCGGGCAGAACCTGTGCCTGGAGTTGACGGATAAATGCAGGTTTTTGGATATGGACCTTTTGCGGCATGAGATCGTATTTTTTAAATCCTGCGGCGTGCTGGTGGCGCTGGACGGTTCCTGTCTTCTGGATCTGCATCTGGTACGGGAGCTTCCCGTGGATACCATCAAGATCGGCAGGGAATTTACCGCCCGCCTTCGGAAAAACAAAAAGGACTATGCTCTTTTGAAGGCCCTGTGCCAGTTTGCCAAGGAATCCGATATCCTGATCTGTGCCGAAGGCGTGGAGGATGAGGAAACCCTGGGGATCATAAGGGAGTTCGGTGTGGATGCCTATCAGGGATTTGTGGCATCGGGAGCCGTTCCCGTGGATCAATTTGTAAATCTGCCCGCATTGCGAAAAAAGTAAAATTATAATGGAATCATTATGAGCTTTAAGGTATAATAAGAAGTGGGTTATAAACGCAAAAACAAAGGGGGAAGACAAATGAATAACACGATTCTGAATGAAAAACAGGTAAAAGATGTTAACAAACTGCTTCTGATCGTTTTGATCGTCACTTCTTTTTTTGCTGTAGCCGGGCTGGCTTCCCAGCTAAGTGATTCCGGCATGGCACCGGCAAGAAGCATTGTTCCCATTGTTTGCGTCATCGTAAATCTGGTGATCGCAATTGTGGTCAAAAAAGTCGGCGGCCCCTACACGCTGTATCGTTATACAGCCATTGGCTTTACCATCGTATATGCTTCCATGCTTCTTTTATCCCTGAACGGTCAGACCTTTCCGTATATTCTTCCGGTCATGATCGTGATCATGCTCTATCTGGATAAAAAGACCACATATGCCATGGGTATCGTGTTCGTGCTCCTGATCGTGATCAGGTCGGTGATCAGCATGACTACCATGAATCCCCAGGATGTAATCGAGATCGTAATGATCTCCATTATCATCTCCATTCTTTCCACTGTTTCCCTGTGTATGGGCAACAATCTGCTGAATCGTTTCATCAAGGAGAATATGTCGGATATTGAGGCGGCTGCGCAGCAAAGAGCGCTTGTTACCGAGCATATCCTGAAGGTTACGGAAGAGACTGCGGAAAACTTTGAAAAGCTGAGAGACGGCCTTGGCTCCGTGGAAGAATCCTCACGCCTTGTGTGTGATGCCATCGACAGGATCGGCAGGGGCAATGAAGAGAACGTGAATGCGGCCATGCTGCAGACGGATATGACAGGAAAGATCCGCTCCCTGCTGGATGAAACCGGCGGCATCACTTCGGATGCTGTGGAAGTATCGGAGCAGATGTCGGAAATGCTCACAAAGAGTCTGAAGGATATGGAAAGCCTTGTAAGCCAGGCGATCCGTACGACGGAAGTGGGAACACATATGCAGGAAGCTGCCGAGAGACAGCAGAAGGCATCGGATGAAGCGATGAACATCACAGATATCATCTTCTCCATCTCAGGACAGACCAACCTTCTTGCGCTGAATGCATCCATTGAGGCGGCAAGAGCCGGAGAGGCAGGAAAAGGTTTTGCCGTAGTCGCTTCCGAGATCAGTCATCTTGCCGAGCAGACGAAGGAATCCACCGAGCGCATTACCAAGATTTTGAAAGAGCTTACGGATAATGCGGGAGAGGTATCGGATAAGGCGACCCAGACTGTTGAGATGGCCGGTGCCCAGAGAGATTTGGTTGAGCTGGTTAAGGGCGTTTTGGGAGAATCCAGGGAATGCTCCGAGAAACTTGGAGAGAAACTCCTTTCCATCCATTCGGATATGGCCAAGATCCAGGCTTCCAATGATGAGATGGTAGGTTCTACCAAGAAGCTTCTTGATACAAGCGAAGAGTTTACGGACAGCACCCGGGAGACCATTGAGATCAGCCGCAGCAACATGGAGAAGATCGAAGAGTCTATGGATATCATGACAGTGATCGCAGACAAGATGCAGGAGCTGAATCAAAGCTGAAAGAGGAAGGAATATGCCGGTTGCTTCGGGTTTTGCCGGAGCAACCGGCTTTTTGCTTTTTTTCGGGATCTGTAGTATAATAAATCGAGTGTGTGCATCGGAATTGATCCGATGACGATACGGATAAACGATATCGATAAACCCGCAGAAAAATACGGGTCTTAAGGAGAAGGTTATATGAAAGGATTGATCCTGGCCGGTGGTTCCGGCACAAGACTGTACCCGCTGACAAAGGCGATCTCCAAGCAGATCATGCCTGTTTACGATAAGCCCATGATCTACTATCCCCTTTCCACGCTGATGCTGGCAGGGATCCGGGAAGTCATGATCATTTCAACCCCCAGAGATCTGCCTGTTTTTCAGGAGCTTTTGGGAGACGGAAGTCAGCTTGGCATGCGATTTGAATATGCAGTGCAGGAAAGCCCCAGGGGACTGGCAGATGCCTTTATCATCGGTGCTGATTTCATCGGGGATGACAGTGCGGCACTGGTGCTGGGCGACAATATTTTTTACGGACAGAGTTTTTCAAAGGTTCTGCGGCAGACAAAGCAGCGGATCGAGGAAGAGGGCGGCGCCACCATTTTCGGATATTATGTAAGAGATCCGAGAGAGTACGGTGTGGTGGAGTTTGATGAGAACGGAAAGGCCCTTTCCATAGAGGAAAAGCCGGAACATCCCAAGAGCAATTATGCGGTTCCGGGCCTGTATTTCTACGATAATGACGTGGTCGAGATCGCAAAGAACGTAAAACCTTCCGCAAGAGGCGAGATCGAGATCACCAGTATCAACAATGAATATCTGAACAGAGGGACGCTGCAGGTGGAAACCCTGGGACGGGGATTTGCATGGCTTGATACCGGCAATCACGATTCCCTGCTGGATGCTTCCGATTTCGTGGCGGCCTTCCAGAAACGGCAGGGACTTTACATTTCCTGCATCGAAGAGATCGCGTATAAGAGAGGCTTTATCGATAAGCAGCAGCTTTTGAAGCTGGCAGAGCCGCTGATGAAGACAAACTACGGTAAATATCTGACTGAGGTTGCAAATGGACTCTAAGCACAAAGGAATGGTCATCGGATTTTGCGCTCTGATGGTGATCCTTATCGTTTCCACGGTGTTTGTTCTGGATGCATCTTCCAAAAGAAGCAAAAGAAAACGCCGGGCGGAAAGTATTTCGCAGCAGGCCTCTGCGGAGCCTGCCGCGTATAATGAGACTGGATTGGATCATGACCTGGTTGAGAAGTATCATCTCAATCCGGCGCGTGATCCATATGCTTTTTTACAGGATGAATCCTTCTTCGAACCGGAGCGGGGAGCAGAGACAGAGGCGGCCAATTCGCTTTCCCTCCTGCTTTCCACGGTTATGAAAGATCTTCGGATCTTTGTGGTGGACGGAACAGGCTCTGTGGTTTCCGGCAGGGACTTTGAGGTGACGGTACAAAAAGTTACGGCCAACGGTGATGCGGACGGAGAAGTCAGAAGCCTGAAGGATGAAGACGGAGACGGTATACTTTACACCGAAGAGCTCAGGCCCGGAGACTATGAAGTGTCCCTTGCGCCTGTGGAGGGCTGCAGCGTTCCCGAGGATCCCATGCAGGTATCCATTGCGGAGCAGATCTCCTATACAGTGCTGAAAGATATTTCCTTTCTGATCCGGACGGAGGATGAAGTGGACGCCGACGTGGAAGATACAGCGGCCCGGGAGGCTCAGGTAGATGCGGACGGCACGGAGACAAATGAGCGCCTGCAGGACGGTGTGAGCATTTTCGGGATTGACGTTTCCAAGTGGAATAAGGATATTGACTGGAAAAAGGTGAAGGCTTCCGGTGTGGACTTTGCCATTATCCGGTGCGGCTACAGGGGATCCTCGGGTGGATATCTGATCGAAGATCCGTATTTTGAGAAAAATATCAAAGAGGCCACAGAGGCAGGGGTGAAGGTTGGTGTTTATTTCTTTACCCAGGCAAAAACCGCTGCGGAAGGTGTGGAAGAAGCCAGCATGGTCCTGGCACTTACCAGAGATTATGATACGGCATTTCCTTTTTATATCGATACTGAGGGAGCGGGAGGAAACGGAAGAGCCGACCGGATCGGAAAGACAGAACGTACGGAAGCGGTTAAAGCTTTTTGCGAGACCATTGAGAATGCCGGATATACGGCGGGAATCTATGCCAGCAAATCCTGGTTTGAACACAACCTGGACATGGAGCAGCTTTCCGGCTACAGCATCTGGCTTGCACAGTATGCAAGGAAGGCTACCTACGAAGGGGAATATGATATGTGGCAGTATACATCTGCCGGAACAGTGGACGGTATCGGTACCCTTGTGGACTTCGATCTGAGCTACGTGGACTTTGGACAGTAAGCAGAGGGAAACTTTTTAGTGAGCAGACCAAACGGGATGAATGAAAAAATAAATAAGAAAGCAGATCCGGCCTGGGCAGTGCTTTTTCTGGTGCTGGTTTTGCTTACCGTGATCGGGGGACTCAAGACCCTGTTTCTGAGCGCGGACATTGATGAGTCCTATGCTGTTACCATGGCAGTAAGGCTTTGCAAGGGGGACCGGCTGTTTTTGGAGATGTGGGAGCCCCATCAGCTTTCCGCGGTTTTATATGCTCCCGCAGCAGCCCTCTGGCTTCTTGTCTGCGGCCCTTATTCCAAGGGGATCGTTTTGTTTCTGCGGTGTTTCGGTTTTGGGATTCAGGCACTTTTGTCCCTTTGGATCTATCTGACGCTTGCGGGAAAAAAGAAGGATAAGGGAGCACTGCTGGCAGCTTTTTTGTATCTGAATTTTACACCCAAGCATATTCAGTCGCCGGAGTTTACCACCGCTCTTTACTGGTCGGTTACGGCGCTTCTTTTGTGTTTTTATGCCATGATCCGGGAGGGAAGAGGGCAAAGCGGCGGGGAAGGCCCCAAAAAGAGCGCAAGGCTTTTACCTGTTTTTGCGGGGCTTTGTATCAGCGCCATGGTGCTTTGCTATCCTGCCTGCATCCTGGTATTTTTCTATGCCTTTCTTGTGCTGCTCCGGTTGGATCAGGCCGAGGGAAAAAACAGGAAACGGGCAGCGGCATTTTTTATAACGGCCGGAGTGATGGCTTTATGCCTGTTGCTTTATATGGCTCTTCGGGGAGATTTTGCAAAAGCGCTTTCCGACGTGTCTTTCGTCCTTTCGGACGGCTCCCATAAGCAATCCCTTCTCTGGCTTTGGAAGGGGCATCTGCAGGCGATGTTTTCCGCAGGATGTATCAGCGGCGGTTTGCTGGTGCTTACTTTTGTGGCAGAGCCCGTGCTGAAAAAGAAGAAGAAAGATCTGTCTTTTCTGTGGCCGCTGTTTTTGGCGCTGCAGGGAGTTTACATGCTGTGGCAGTTTCACAGCGTGGATAAAAAAGTATATTATGACTATCTGCCCATTGTATTTCAGCTGGCGCTCATCGGTGGCTTTTTCCTCTTTTTCCGGCAGAGACGGGAGGAAGAGGCGGATGGCGGCGCAAGAAAAGAATGGTTAGCGATCGCTTACATGATTTCCGCCCTTGCCACTGCCGGCGTGCTGAGCATGTCCAATCTTCCGGGGGTATATTCCTTTGGGTTTTTGCTGATCCCGGTGGTGCTGACCATCCCTTACGGGATAGAGGAAATGAGCAGGTGCTCCAAATGGGAAAAAGCAGCGTGCCTGTTTTTCCTGTTTGTGATGACGGCCCAGATCTTTGCAGTGCGGATCGCTCTGGTACGTTTTTCCGGGAACCAGCACCGGACGGTGTTTGAAGATTACTACAAGGTGAATCAGGGTCCTCTGGCGGGGATCAGGCTGGGGGCAGATGATTGGAAGCATCATGACGATCTTTTGCATGTGTTCGGTGAGCAGATGGAGCCGGAGGATATCCTTTTGTACGTGGGACCGGATTATTTTATTTATTCGCTGCTGCCGCCGGGGAAGATCGGTACGGGAAATACCATTTCAACGCCGCTGTTTTCCCAGCAGCTGCTGGCATATTATGAGCGGTTCCCGGAGCGGGTCCCCACCATTCTGGTTTTTGAAACGGATTATATCGATGACTACCGGAAGGTGCTTTCTTACGAGCCTTTTGAGGAATTCGTGAATCGGTATTTTGATACGGAACATGTGGAATATGTGGGAACCCAGATCGTGATGAAACGGAAAAAGTGACAGGGGAAAAAATGACAGTATTGCTTTGCCTGCTTACAATTGCATATCTTTTGCTGCTTCCCTGGTTTTTGAAAATGGCCTTTGGAGGGAAGGAGAGGACCTACCTTTTTTGTGTGATCCTTTGCTTTTCCGGCTTTGAGATGCTGTATCTTGCTGCGGCCAAGGCAAATCTGGGATTGAAAGGACTGCTGATCATGCTGTCCGTCTTTTCCGGGGCTGTATGCATCCTGGGCGGCCTGCGCCTTTTGCTGCAAAAGGGCCTGCGGGAGAGCACCAGGGAATCGGCTTTAAAAAAATGCGCCCGGCTGAAAGAGGAAAAGGCGGCGGCTTTTGTTGCGCTTTTGGGCATGGCAATCCTCTATTATGCCGTGATCAGTCAGTCTATGCCCACAGACAGTCCTTTGTACGATCACGGGGAGCGCACTGTGGGGATCCTCAGGGAGGGAGATCTTTCCTTTCAATTGACATCTTCCTTATCCGGATCGGCGGCACTCTCCGGGAAGATGGAGGGCCTGCCGGCTCTGTATGCCTGCCTGTGCAGGGGATTTTCCTTATCGCCTCTGATCCTGCTGCGGTTTGTGATCCCGCTGTTTGTGCTGCTCCTTTTGTATCTGACCGTGGGAAGGATCAGCATGTATTTTTCGGAAAAAGGCACTGCCTGGGCATTTTTGGGACTGACCTTTTCGGGAATGTGTGCCCAGAAAGCTTACCGGAATCCTTTTTATGATCTTTTGCACCTGCCCTATGAGGGGCGATGCTTTTTGGCTTTGTTTTTGCTGCCGGCGGCTTTTCTTTTCCTGCTGTTTTTGACAAAAGGAAAAGCAAAACCGGCCCTGATCCTGTTTGCCGCAGGGGCCTTTGTGCTGGCCGGCCTTTGTTTCGGAGGACTGTATAAGGGCGTTTTGCCCTGCGTATGTATGGTTTTGATCTGGGAGATCTCGGTATGGATATCACGCTTTATTTCCTGAAACTGGAAGATAAATACTGGGGATTGTTTCTGCTGAGTGCCTTTTTGCTTCTGGTCCTTTCTCTGCGCAGGGAGAAAGAGGAAGAGAAACAGGGACGATCCGGCGGAAAAGTATTTTTGCCGGCAGCGCTGGGCATTTACGGCTTTCTGGCCTATCTGGTATTTGTGAATCCTGCAACTGCATATTTTTATTCCTCCCTGCCCAGAAGCGGTGAGTATTATGAGATTCTAAGCCACATCTGGCTGTTTCCCGTATTTCTTCCCCTGGCGGTGATGCTGGCAAGGGAAGCCGGAAAGGGGAAACATCCTTTCCTTTGCGCACTTCTTGTGGGAATGCTGTTTTTGACGGCGGGAGATCTCTTTTTCCTGGAGCCCTTCGGCAGTCCTTCCGAGGCGGGAATGATGGCGCCCACAGAGGAGGCGTCTTACAGGCTCGTATGGGAGGATGCAAAAGAGCGCGGCGTGGAGCCGGTGATCTGGGGGCCTGCTTCCTGGATGGCCCATGCCAGGCTGTATGAAAACGGCATCCGGCCCCTGTATGAAAAGGACATTGCGAAAAGTCCGGAAAATTACAGCGAGTGCCAGAGGGTAATGAGGGATGCTTATGACAGATACGAAAGTCCCGACAGTCCTTTGGATAATAAGGAGGACCAGATGGGTGCACTGGCTAACTTTTTACATGTGTATTCTGATGCGGGATGTAATTACGTGGCGGTACAGGATCCGGAAAGTCTGGGACTGTCGCTGGATGCGGATGAGATTTTTCTTCCGCTGGGTTATGAAAAAGCAGGGAAGAGTGGGGAACTGTTGATCTATTATTTCAGAGGGTGAGAACAATGTTAGTAATACAATCGGTATTTGCTTTTATGTGGATGTGCGTCATGCCTTTTCTGGCAGGCTGTGTTTTTCTGCCGCTTTTTGCCGAGCGGAAGGAAGGCCATTACATTTTATCCACGGTTTCGGGGATCATGCTGCATTATTCGGTTTATGAGTTTTTTGCGCTGTTTGGGAAATGGGCAAACTGGGGACTTTTGCGGGTGACCTTCCATTATGCGGCTGTGGCCCTGATCCTGACGATCATGGGCTGCGTATCCATGTGGAAACACAGAAGTCTGTTTTACGGGAAGGTATTGTCTCCCGTCAGGGGGAATCTGTGCTTCTGGGCCGGCGTCTTTTTCATTCTGCTGCAGATGGCAGCGGTACTGCTTATGGCTACACCGGATCTGGACGATGCCTTTTATTCCGGAGTTTCCGCCATGGCGCTTGCAAGAGACGAGCTGTTGCAGATTGACGCCTATGACGGTCTGATGCGGGATCCCATGGGCAAACGTTATATGATCTCGGCTTTGCCGCTGTATCAGTCCTCCCTGGCACTTTTGTCCTGCAATATGCATCCGTTGATCATCGCGCACAATCTGTTTCCGCTGTTTTATATCCCCGTTTCTTACGGGCTGTTCTACCGGATCGGAAGCGATTTTCTGGAGGCGGATGAAACAAAAGAGAAAGAAGAAAAAACCGGGGCCAAAGGCAGATTCTTACTGCTGATCGCCCTTATGCATATGTTCGGGAATTACTATGTGTTCAGCCCGGAGAACTTCCTTGTGACCAGACTGTGGCAGGGGAAGGCGCTCTTTGTGGCGCTGGGAATCCCGTTTTTGTGGATCCTGATCAGTCGGAGCTTTTCCCTGCAGGGAAAAAAGAAACGGATCCTTATGTGGATCCTTGTGATGATCACCATGGTGGCAGGGAGCTTCATGGGTGAGACGGGTCTGTATCTGGGCCCTGTTTTGTGCGGATGCATCACAGTATCCGGCTGTATCGTAAACAAAAAACTGCGTCCTGTTTTTGGGGCGCTGCTTAGCTGCATTCCCCAGGCGGGACTGCTGCTCATACTGCTTTTGACAGGGGCGTAGGATGGGAATCGGATATACGGATCTGTACAACAAAATAACAGAGTACGTAGGTACGGGGGCTATGGTGCTTGTCTATCTGGCTGCGGTGCTGTTTCTTTTGCTGCGCCCGAAGAAAAATAAGCTATTTTCCATGTACCTGATGGGCTGCGGCTTCGTTCTGATCGCGCTGGTGAATCCCGTCTCCGTGGTGGTTATGGAGAAAATGGGATATATGGAGGTGGCGGAGCGCTTTTTCTGGCTGCTTATGACTCCGGTGGCAACAGCTGTGGCGGGGAGTCTTCTGGCGGAAAATAAAAAGTCGCTGCTTTGTCTGGAAATCCTTTTGCTCCTTTTGTGCGGCAAGACGGTTTTTACCAGGATCGAATTTAAGAAGGCAGAGAATGTCTATAAGATCCAAAGCGATGCCATAGCGGTATCCGATATTATCATGCGGGATTACCTGCAGCTGCCGGCGGATGCGAGGGTGGTGCCCAATACCGGTCTTTTGGAAGGGATGCGTCCCAAGGCTGCGGTAACGGAACCCTTGTGCGAAGACATCCGGATGTATAATGCGGATCTGGAGCTTTGGTTTGTGAGAAACAATTTCGGCAATACCAGAAGCCTGAAGTTTTCGAAGCTGGCGGACCTTTTATCGGAATCCAACAGTGAGATTCCGGTGAAAAAGCTGGCAAAATATCTGGACAAAAGACAGTTTCAGTATGTGGTGTTGGGAGACTGGCAGACCCTTACGGGACGGGTGGACAAATACAGCTTTGAAAGCATCGGCCACAGCGGCGGTTATACGGTATATAAGTATACCCCCAGGCTGTCTGCTAAGGTCAGACGCTATGCGGATGTGGAAGGCTATCAGTGCATGAGCTATCTTTTGAAAACCGTTGACGGAAAGGTGATCGTAGTGGATGGCGGAAGAGCATGGCAGTCTCTGGATCTGGTGGAAAAAATCGAGAAAAACGGCGGTAGAGTGGATGCCTGGATCATTACCCATCCCCACGATGACCATTGCGGCGTGCTGGCTTCTATCCTGGAGGCAGAGTGGGATAAGAGCCGCATTGAGATCGGAGAGATCTATGTGGGACAGTGGGATACCGCGGCGGTGGAAAAACAGGGACTGCGGGTGGACAGCTATCATTACTTTATGGATAATCTGGCAAAACGGGACAATGTAATGTACCTGAAGGCCGGAGATGAAGTGGATGTCTGCGGACTTACCATGAAAGTGCTGCATACCTGCAATGACACGGTGATCCAGAATTCCGACAATATCTTAAATGACGGCTCCATGGTATTTAAACTCAGCGGGAAAAAACGCAGCATCCTGTTTCTGGGTGATATCGCCGATAACAGTGAGGCTCTGCGGGAAAAAGAGGGAATCACGGATGAAAAGATCGGCGAAGGCTCCAAGATGGGCAAGCTCATTGCAGACGAGATCCTGGCAAATTATCCGGATGATGTGAAAAGTACCTATGTGCAGATGGCACATCACGGAAACTGCAATCTGCCGGATTACTTCTATGAGGCGGTTGCCCCCAAGAAGGCCCTTTTTGACGCACCGGACTGGCTGATGGAGAACCGGAATAAGGAAACGGGAGAGACAAGTTACTACACAACGCCCCACTATAAAGCGCTGATGGAAAGCCTGGGGGCTAAGATCGACACCTTTTCGGAAAAGCATGCCATAACATTGTATTGAATGGGAATTTAGTGTATAATTTTACTATCTATGTGGTTTAGCGGAAGGATATTAAATTTTGGAACAGGAAAATAAGCAAGGGCTTTTAAAGCAGCTCTGGGACGGAAGAGGGCTGATCTGGAAGCTTGCAAAAAATGATTTTAAAACCAGATATGCAGGTTCTTATCTGGGCATCATATGGGCTTTTGTGCAGCCGGTGATCACGGTGCTTGTGTACTGGCTTGTATTTGAAAAAGGATTTTCTGCCAAACCGGAGATGTTTGCTTCGGGGCTGGAGATCCCTTTTGTGGTATATCTGACCAGCGGACTGGTTCCCTGGTTCTATTTTTCCGAGGCAGTGACCCATTCTACCAATGCCCTTGTGGAATACAATTACCTGGTAAAAAAAGTGATCTTTCAGATCAGCATTCTGCCGGCGGTCAAAGTAGTGGCGGCCTGCTTTATTCATGCTTTTTTCCTGGGAGTTTTATATCTGATCTGTCTGCTTTACGGCATTGCGCCCCATCCCGCCCACCTGCAGCTGTTCTATTACAGCTTTTGCATGATGGCACTGGTGCTGGCTGTAAGCTATACATTTTCATCCGTGGTGATCTTTTTCAGGGACTTAAGCCAGATCGTTTCCATTGCGCTCCAGATCGGAATGTGGGCAACGCCCATCATGTGGTCGGTTGCCAATCTGGAAGGCCATCCCCGGCTTCTGTTCCTGTTTCGGTTAAACCCCCTTTACTATGTGGTAATGGGATACAGAAAGGCGCTCTTCGAGCATGCCTGGTTTTTTGAAGACTGGAAAATGACCCTGTACTTCTGGGGGGTTACGGCAGTGCTGTCCCTCCTTGGCAAGTGGGTGTTTGGGAGACTCAGACCACACTTTGCAGACGTACTTTAAAAACAGAAAGAAAAAGCAAATATGTCTAAACAGCAGGAAACCCCGGTTGTGATCGAGGTAGAACACTTAAACAAAATATACCGTCTTTACGATAAACCCTCGGATCGTCTGAAGGAATCCCTGGGTCTTGTTAAGCACCCCAGGTCCAAGGAGCATCATGCCCTTCGGGATGTAAGTTTTTCCATCCGAAAAGGTGAGAGCATCGGGATCATCGGGACCAACGGATCGGGAAAAAGTACCGTTCTTAAGATCATTACGGGAGTGCTGGCCAAAACAGACGGCAAGGTGAAGGTTGACGGCAGGATCTCGGCACTTCTGGAGCTGGGAGCCGGCTTTAACATGGAATACACGGGTATCGAGAATGTGTATCTGAACGGTACCATGATGGGATTTACCAAAGAGGAAGTGGATAAAAGACTTCCGGAGATCCTGGAGTTTGCGGATATCGGAGATTTTGCAAACCAGCCCTGCAAGACCTATTCTACGGGTATGTTTGTCCGTCTGGCATTTGCAGTGGCCATTAACATTGACCCGGAGATCCTCATCGTGGATGAGGCACTTTCCGTGGGGGATGTTTTTTTCCAGATGAAGTGCTTCCACAAATTTGAAGAATTTAAGAGTCAGGGAAAGACCATTTTGTTTGTCAGCCATGACTTAAGCTCCATTGCAAAGTATTGCGATCGGGTGATCCTGTTAAATCAGGGGGTGAAGCTTGCGGAAGGCAATCCCAAGGACATGATCAACATGTACAAAAAGCTTATGGTGGGGCAGTTGGATACGGAAACCCTGGAGGATCTGTCGGATCGCAGCGAGCTTACCATGGGAGAGGCAAAGCCGGGAAGCTGGCGGGAGAATTTTACCGTCAATCCCGATGTGATCGATTACGGATCCCATGATGCCCAGATCGTGGATTTTGCGGTGATGGACAATTACGGATCCATGGGGACCATTTTGCAAAAGGGAGAGCCCTTCAGCGTGAAGGCAAGGATCCGTTTCCACGAGGATGTAAAGGATCCGATCTTTACGTTTACCATCAAAAACCCCAAGGGAACGGATATTACAGGTACCAACACCATGTATGAACGGGTGGAAACGGGACTTTGCAAAAAAGGCCAGGAGAAGGTTGTGACTTACACCCAGAACATGGATCTGCAGGGAGGCGAGTATCTGATCTCATTAGGCTGTACGGGCTATGCGGGAGATGAATTTGTGGTCTACCACAGACTTTACGATCTGGTGGGGATCAGCGTGATATCGGATAAGAATACCGTGGGCTTTTTTGACATGAACACGAAGATCACGGTAGAAACAATACAGGAGTAATAAGGGGAAAACTATGAAAACGGAACGTTTGGGGAATCTGGAGCATTTTTTGGAGGCGCCCGGAGTCAGGGGACGATATGTGCATCTGACCGGTATGCCCACCATTCAGGAGCTTAGGGACATGCTGCTGGACCTGCCTACCGGTGCCATGCTGGTGTTATATTGGAACAATCCCTACAGTGTGCATGCCATTTGCAACGGAAGCTTTGGGATAAGCACGGACGATAGCACCTCTCTTTCCCGAAAGGAATTTGACGAGACCATACGGTATCTGCAGGCCCAGAGCGGACAGTTCGCCACCCTGGCAGCCAAATGGTTCTATCCCTATCCCACAGTGGAATTTCCGGTGGCGGTTTTTTCCGACAGCCATCTGCCGGGCAGGGGAGAGTGCGACGATAATCTGTACAATTTTCAGGATACCGCATTGGAGCTTTTTGACGAAGCAACCGTTGTGGATAACCTGATCGGCACGGGGCAGTATCCTGCGTTTGCCCATGCCTATATGCTGGTCCTTACCATGGATGGTCTGCAGTCTATAGAGTATCTGCCGGATTATACCCGCTTTTCCAACGAACGAAGGGAAGAGCTGAAGGTCAGGACAGATGTTTATCCCAATAAGGTTTATAAGGCGGCCTTCAGCTATCAGGCCAAAGACCATATCCTGAAGCTTCCGGAACTGGGGAAAAAGCTGGAACAGACCATAACCGGTCTGTCGGTTTTGGGAAAACCCATTTCCGTCAATCACCTGAAAAATCTGGACAGAGACCGGGGCGTTGCCGTATTTGAATATGTGGACGGAGACAGCCTGGAGCACGCGCTGGACCGCATGGTGGGAAGAGGAGAAGGAGCAGCCTGCGCCAAACTGATCCAGAACTTTGTGACCAGGATGCGAAGCCTTCCCGGCCTGATCCCCTTTGAGACGGGATACGAGTTCAGGCTCTGGTTTGGAGATCCGCCGCTGGATAAGCTGCGGACCCTGGATGAAAACGGAAATGAAACCACTGTGATGGCGCTGCCTGTGGCAGATATCGATATGATCCCGCAGAACATCCTGCTTCGTGACGAAGATGCGGTGCTCATTGACTACGAGTGGACCTTTGATTTTCCTGTTCCCGTAGATTATGTGATCTTCCGCTTTTTATATTATTATCTCGAAGGCAAACACAGGACTTTGTATAAAAGACCGGAGCTTATGGATGTATACCGGACAGCCGGCTTTACGGAGGAGGCGATCCGGTATTATACCATTATGGAGACTCATTTCCAGGAATATGTGCAGCAGTCTGCCATGGTGCTTCGCAATGAATATGAAATGTTCGGAAAGCCCCTGATCAGACGGTGGGAGATTCAATCCATGCTGCTTTCCGCAGGAGGACACGGCATAACGGTGCGGTATCCTTCCCAGCATGAGGAGGTGATCTCATCCCTTCCCACGGATCCGGCAGATCAGATCCCGGGACAGAGCAGACAGGAAGTTTATCATTACAAGATTCCGGTTACGGAAAACGGAGAGATGATCCTGTATCTTCCCGCTGTCAGACTTCTTCGGATCGGTATCCTGTCCGTTATGGGCGGCAGGAGCAGAGAGCAGGAATTTTTGGTAAACGGCGATGTGCTGGCGGGTTGTGTTTACAGTTTTGAAACAGCCGAGCCCAAGATCTCCGTGGATGTTTCCACCAATCAGACCGGTTATCTGATGCTGAGTCTGGAGGAGATCCCGGTTTCCAGGGACGCTTTTTCGGAGATCAGCACTGCCATTACGGATTACAAATTCCTGGCCGAGAACAGAGATAAGCAGCTGGAGGCCCTGAAGGCATCCACCAGCTGGAAGCTGACCAAACCTCTTCGTGCGTTGAAAAAGGATAAAGAATAGGTAAAGGCAACGGATGGATAAAGAAAAACAATTACAAACAGAAGATAAAGAGGCTTATTACAAAGAGCTTTATGAACTGGAAAAAGAGAAAAACGACCAGCTTGCCCTGCGTCTTTCCAAGGCAAACCGGGAGATCGAAGATCTGACCAGAAAGCTGGATAAGATCAAAGGCTCGATCTTTTGGAAGCTGGCAAAGCCTTTTCGTGTGGTGATCAACTTCTTTCTGGCAAATAAGGCAAGGGTTATGGCCCACGGCAATCCCAAGGGCATTGCTCATAAGCTGTTAAATAAGTACCGGGAAAAGCGCTCCATCAAAATCCACGGCAGCGGCAGCTTTCCCACGCCGGCGCTGCGCAAGGAACAGGAAGAGACGGAGTTCCCCAGAAAGATCACCTTCAGTATTCTGGTGCCTCTTTACAATACGCCCATGAATTTTCTGGAGGATATGATCAATTCCGTAGCAAACCAGACCTACGGCGGCTGGCAGCTTTGTCTTGCGGACGGATCGGATCAGGAGCATGCTTACGTAGGCGAATACTGCCAAAAGCGCGCTGCCTCCGATGAGAGGATCTGCTACCGGAAGCTGGATCATAACGGCGGTATTTCGGAAAACACCAACGAGTGTTATAAGCTGGCAACGGGAGAGTTTATCGCATTGTTCGACCACGACGATATCCTGCATCCCTGCGTTTTGTTTGAGTATATGAAGGCAATCTGCAAGGAAGACGCGGATTATCTGTATTGCGACGAGGCAACCTTTAAAGGCGATAACATTGATCATATGATCACCATGCATTTTAAGCCTGATTTTGCCCCGGACAATCTGAGAGCCAACAATTATATCTGCCACTTCAGTGCGTTTTCCAGAACCCTTTTGGAGGGCGAAGAGCTGTTCCGCAGTCAGTTTGACGGCAGTCAGGATCACGATATGATCCTGCGTTTGACGGATAAGGCACAGCATATCGTCCACGTGCCGAAGATGCTGTATTACTGGAGAAGCCATAAAAACTCCGTAGCTTCCGGTATCGAAGCCAAAACCTATGCGGTGGAAGCGGCAAAAGGCGCTGTGGCCGATCATCTGACCCGTCACGGCTATAAAGATTTCGATATTGAAAGTACCCGGGCCTTTGCCACCATTTTCCGGATCCGCTATGCCCTGACCAGGAACCCCCTTGTCAGCATCATCATCCCCAATAAGGATCATGAAGAGGATCTTTCCCGGTGCGTGGAGTCCATCATCAACCGTTCCACCTATGACAACTATGAGATCATCATTGTGGAAAACAACTCCGAAACCGAGGAGATCAGGGCATATTATGAAAAGATCGCCAAGCATCCCAAGGTCAGGATCGTAACCTACAAGGGAGGCTTCAATTATTCGGCCATCAACAATTTCGGCGTGAAAGAGGCAAAGGGCGAATATGTCCTGCTTTTGAACAACGATACCCAGGTGATCACGGAAAACTGGCTGGAGGAGCTGCTGATGTATGCCCTGCGGGAAGACGTGGGGGCTGTGGGATGCAAGCTCTACTATGAGGATAAGACCATTCAGCATGCCGGTATTGTCATCGGTCTTGGCGAGCACAGAACCGCCGGACACACCCATTACCGGGTGCCAGAGGCCAATGTGGGATATATGGGCAAGCTTTGCTATGCCCAGGATGTATCTGCGGTAACAGGTGCCTGCATGATGGTGAAAAAAGCCCTGTATGATCAGCTGGGCGGTTTGGATGAGAGCTTTGCGGTGGCCCTGAATGATGTGGATTTTTGTCTTCGTATCCGGGAGCAGGGACTTTTGAACATCTTTACCCCTTTTGCGGAGCTGTATCATTATGAGTCAAAGTCCAGAGGATCGGACAAAAAGGACAAAAAGGCAGTCCGCTATCAGGAGGAATCCGACAGATTCCGTGTGAAATGGGAAAAAGTCATTGCGGCAGGGGATCCCTATTATAATCCCAACTTTTCCCTGGATCATTCGGACTTTACGGTGAATTGGAAATAATCAGAAAAAAGGACAGGTTTGGTTAGAAGCATATGAAAAAACTAATGGATCAGATCGTAAAATTCGGTATTGTGGGTGTGGTTTGCTTTGGAATCGATTTTGCCATTACCCTGATCGTTTCGGCACTGCTGCGGAAGGCGGGCATGGCTACCTCGCCGGCGGCACTCATCGGTGCTTTTTGGGGATTTACCATTTCGGTGATCATCAACTACCTTCTTTCCATGAAGTTTGTGTTCAAAAGAAGAGAGGATATGGATCCGAAAAAGGAGTTTGTGATCTTTGTGATCCTTTCTCTTTTCGGGCTGTTGCTCAATGAAGCCATCATCAAGGTTTCCATTGATGTGATCTATGAAAACTCTGCATTTTTGAAGCAGCATCTGGGTGCAGGCCTTGTTACGGCAGGGGCTAAAATGGTTGCGACGGCTATTGTAATGGTTTATAATTTTGTTACGCGTAAGCTGTTTTTGGAAGAAAAAAAGGTTGCGGGTTAAAGTGAGGGAGGATTCTATGAAGGATAAGATTTTACTGTTTATACCGGCATATAACTGTGAAAAGCAGATCACCCGGGTACTGTCCCAGTTGGATGAAAAGGTGCTTTCCAACCTGGAAGAAGTACTGGTGGTGGATAACCGGAGTACGGACCGGACCAGAGAAGAGGTGCTTTCCTGGCTTTCCCAAAATAAAAGCGACAAGATCTCTCTTGTGATGAACGATGAGAATTACGGCCTGGGCGGATCCCAGAAAATGGCCTTCCAATACGCTGTGGACAACGGTTTTGATTATGTGTGCATGCTTCACGGCGATGATCAGGGAGATATCCATGACTTCCTCCCTGTTTTTAAGAGCAGACTTTACAAGAAACACGATTGTGTTCTGGGAGCCCGTTTTATGCGGGGATCCAGACTGCAGGGATATTCCCTGTTTCGCACCTTCGGCAATATCGTTTACGATTTCATCTTTGCCGTTGTAACGAGACGGCGGATCTATGACCTGGGCAGCGGTCTGAATCTGTATTCCACCAGAATGCTGCGGGACGGTTTTTACAAAAAATTCCCCGATAATCTGATGTTTAACTATGCGATGATCCTGGCATCTCATTATTATCAGCATGATATCGTGTTCTATCCCGTTTCCTGGCGGGAAGATGACCAGGTTTCCAATGTGAAGATGGCTTCACAGGCTGTGAAAGTTTTGAAGATGGCCTTTGAATACTTTGCGGACAATAAGAGCATCCGGCAGGAATACAGGGATATCCCCCGGGAGAGCTATACCTGCAAACGGGTTGAAGATGAAGATATCATGGTATGAAAGGAACTAAGTAACCGTGCAGACATGGATCCTTATGATCATAGGCTTTATACTGGTACACCTGTTTAAGATGATCAGGCTGTATCTGGTACTGATGGAGCATAAGCTTCCCTTTTGGGACTTTGTGCTCCTGTATCTGCGCACCACGTTTGTGAATCTTTTGATCCCTTTTAAACTGGGGGAGGTTTACAGGATCGAAGAGATCAGCAGGCTTACCGGCATTTGGCAGGTGGGCGTTTTGAGTGTGGTGGTGGACCGGTACTACGATATCCTGGCTCTTTTTTTGTGGCTTCTTGCCATCGGCATCTGGCAGGGTGGTGTTTTTTGTGTGATCTTCCCTGTTTTCGGGGTGCTGATCCTTTTGGGAGCACTTTTGTATCTTGCCATTCCCGGAAGCTTTTCCTACCTGAACCGTTACCTGATCAGAAGAGGCAGATCCGGCCGTTCCCTGGCGGCGTTAAGAGGCCTGGATCTTGTGAAGATCTGGTATGATTTTACGGCGAAACTCATTGAAGGCAGAGCTTTTTTGATCATTGCCACCTCTGCACTGGGCTGGGGAGCTGAGCTTATTACCCTCTTTTGCCTGGGACGCAGCTGTGGTCTTATGTTCCGCGTTTCGGATTTCGGAAATTATATCGACTCCATTTTTTTACGGGGCGGAAATATGCCGATCTACCATTTGTATACCGGCCGGAGCACTGCGGCGCTTTTGGCGGCTACCCTGGGCGGCTATCTGATCCTGGGTATTGCAAAGGTTTTGAATCAGCCAAAGAAGGATGAAGAAAAATGAAAAATGTAATCGTGATCTATGATGACAGAAAAATGCCGAATCGCAAGATCAGGACCATCACCGGCGACAAAAGCTATGGCGAAACGATCCTGAAAAGAGTGTCTCTGACGGAGCGGATCAGGCGGATGTGCGATGCCGTAAAAAGCGTGTGTGATTTTATTTCGCTGTCTGAAAGCGATGATTTCGGGAAAATAAATCGTGAATTAACAAATCTCGGAAACGGGAAGAAATATAGCTTTTTTTATATAAAATCCCACTTCAGCATTGGGGATGTAAGTCAATTTGAAGTGCTGCTGCAAAAGGCGGCGTATGCAGATGACATCTATCTTGCCATGTGCGCAGATAAGGTGGCGGCCTGCTTTTTACCGGATGAAAAAAGCCTGTTTGAAAACGAAGAAGCACTTTTTAACGATCAGGTTTCCGGAGAGAAAATTGACCAGAACGCTTTTTTGGATCTGTCGGATCTGAGTACATTTCTGTCCTACATCACCGGTGGATTCGATGCGAGATTTTTCAACTCCCTGGAGGGAGATTCCTACACAGTCACGAAGCGATCCAGTAAGATTGAGAAAATTAAATCTGAATATAAATTTTACGGAATGCTCCCGGATGCCATGAAAAAATGGTTTGTGATGCCCTATGATTATCAGGAAACAAAAGAGGGCGCATCCTATACCATGGAGCGGATCCATACAACGGATATTGCCATTCGGTTCGTCCACGGCGCAGTTTCCGCAGAAGAATTATCCGATATTCTGGAACAGCTTTTCTACTTTTTAACTTCCAGGCAGGAAAAGAAAACGAATGTTTCTGAATGTGATAAGGTTGCGGACGAGGCATACATCGGAAAGGTGAAAAGCCGTATGGAGGATCTGAAAAAGCAGGACGCTTTTGAGGATTTTGACAGAATGATCCGTATGGGAACTTCTTATCAGGGAATTGACGAAGTGGTGTCCCTGTATGAGTCCTTATATAAAAAGAAACGGAAGGCGGCGTACAGCAGGTCTTCTCACAGCCCGGCGGCGGATGTGCTTGTGATCAGCCACGGCGATCTTTGTTTTTCCAATATCCTTTACAGCAGACAAGCCGGGCTTCTGAAACTGATCGATCCTAAGGGAGCGCTTTCCGAGGATGATCTGTATATGGATCCCTATTACGATATTGCCAAGCTCTCTCATTCCATTTGCGGAGGATATGACTTTTTCAACAGCGGCCTCTATCAAGTGAGCCTTTCCGGAAATCTGAAATGGGAGCTTTCAGTGGACGCGGATTTAGAGCCCTTCAAAGAGGTGTTCTACTCCTATCTGGACAGATTCGGTTATGACAGAGAATATGTGAGAGTCTGTGAAGCAGGGCTGTTTTTGTCCATGCTGCCCTTCCATATGGATCAGCCGGGAAAAGTCTTCGGCTTTTTATTAAATGCCATCGGGATCCTGGAAGAGTTAAAGGATTGATAAAAAGACCTGTGGGCGTCTGCAAAAGGCCTTATGCAGGGAAAATACAGGGATAGTTAGCAAGGAAAGGATACAGCAACATGAATGCATATGAGGATCTGACTTTTTGTTTTGATATTGACGGAACGCTTTGCCCCATTAAGAAAAAAGAGGAGCAGTACAGCGATCTGGTACCCTACGGTGCTATGGTGGATAAGATCAGGGAGTACAAAGAAGGGGGCGCGAAGATCGTTCTGTTTACATCCAGAAACATGAACAGCTACGGAGGCAACATCGGAAAGATCAATGCCAATACCGCAAAGGTTTTGCTGGCCTGGCTGGAAAAATGGGATATTCCCTATGACGAGATCATTTACGGAAAGCCCTGGCCGGGACATCATGGTTTTTATGTGGATGACAGGACTGTGAGACCGGATGAGTTTCTGTCCCTTTCCGTAGAGCAGATGGATGAGGTTTGCAAACGGTCGCGGGAGGATCTTGCATGAAGCTGAAACGCATTTTGCTTTGGAGCAGCGCAGCATTATTCCTGCTTTTTGCCACGCTCTGGTCAGTAAAAAACGGAAGCGGCGTTATGGGCGGCGGAGTTGTATCCCAAAAGAAGATGGAAGCAGTAAAGCAAAAACTGACAGAGACGGAAGCGGATACGCCTCTGTCTTTTTCGCTTTTTTCGGAAGATCAAAGGATCCCGTTTGACGAGGGCAGCAGGACATTTTATTATCCTGTGGAAAAAGGAGGAAGCCTTCCCGGAGCTTCGGATTTTTATGCGGAGGATACCCTGCTTTTATTTGCCCATGACCCGGCCGGGGGTGGCGCGGCAGCTTGCGAAGAGATGATGCGGCAAAACGGCAGCGTGGATTTTATTGCGGTCCGGGATAAGCAGTATACCCTCTGCCACTTGAAGCCTGTGGGACTTCCGGTGATGGATTTTTCCCCCACGGATCAGACCGACGACAAGGGGCAGCCTCTTTTTTTGATGCGGCTTTATGAAGCGGCGGAGGAGGGGGTGAAGGTGACGGAGTGCCTCAGCAGCGCATCCCTTCGGGGCAACACCTCTCTGACATACGAAAAAAAGAGTCTCCGTCTTCGTCTGAAGAAGGAAAAAGAGGGGGAGATCGTAAAGAAAAAAGTCCGGCTTTTAGGTATGCGGAAGGATGACGACTGGATCTTGAACAGCCTCTATGCGGATCCTTCCAGGATCCGTGATAAGCTTTGCATGGACCTGTGGAAAGAGACGGGAGCCGGCGATAACCCCTATGGGATCACCATGGGAGTGGAAGGTGAGTATGTGGAAGTGATCATCGGCGGCGGTTATACGGGGCTGTATCTTCTCAGCTACCCTGTGGACCGGAAGCTCCTTTCCATGGACTCGGTTTCTGACCAGATGAAAGAAGGGAAATCCCCCATCGAGCGGATCTATAAGAAAAAATATACGGCGCCTCTGGAAAAAGCTGCCTTTGAAGGTGCGCTTCCGGATCCCGGCAGCCCTGATCTGCGGGGCGGATACTATCTGAAGGGGGATACCATCCTGCAAAACGAGGAAGAATGGGAAGGGCTGAGGCAGCTGGCAGAGTGCTACGAAGCAGATGAAAAAGAGTTTTCCGAAAGGATCTTTAAAATCTGCGATAAACGAAGTCTGCTTGAAAACTGGCTGTTTTACCAGGCCATTGCCGGTTTTGACAATGAAAACAAGAATCACTATTATGTGACCAGAAAAAAAGGGGATGCCCTTGTGGGATATTTTATCCCCTGGGATATGAATATTTCCTTTGGCTGCGTATACGAGGAGAATGCCTATTACTGCGCCCAGTCCGATGAATCGGTAGAGGAACCGGTACGGTTTGAGCCGGGGCAGCGGGCTTTCGAGGAGAATGCAGACGGCTTTGCAAAAGAGGCCTCTGATCTGTGGACGCAGTGGCGCCGGGGCGTTTTTTCCGATGCTTCCCTGACAGAGCGTATGGACGCTCTTTCGGAAAAGCTAAAGGAATCCGGAGCGCTGGCCAGAGAACAGGAGCGCTGGCCGGAAGGGAATGCAGACGGGGACCTGTCCTTTATGAAGGATTTTACAAACAGGCGCCTGTCCTATTTGGACGGTTTGCTGCGCTGATGAGGGGAGTTTACATCATCTTGTAAAAAAGTGGAATTTGGCCACATTATGTGGTATGATAGACATTAGTTTATGATTTTTGCCGAAGGGGTCGTCTTTTCGACGCTTTAGAGGCCGGATACGGATATGAAAAATGAGAAAGCGCTTTCCTGGCGCCATGAGTACAAATTCAGAATAGATGCCCGTCTCCTGGCGGTGCTGTCTGAAAGGGCAAAGCAGGTTATGGAGCCGGACAGTCATGCCGGGGATACAGGGCTTTATCAGATCCGGAGTGTCTATTTCGATGACTATCAGGACAGCTGCTATCGTCAGAATGAGGCGGGGACGGATCCCAGAGTGAAATACCGGGTCCGCTGCTACAACGGAGATGATGGCTATATCAGGCTGGAACGAAAGAGCAAGAAAAACGGCATGACGGCAAAAGAGAGCTGCGCTCTTTCCCGGGAGCAGGCTGAGGATATGATAAGAGGAAGGCTTTTGGACCTGCGGGATGAGGATTTTTCGGATCAAAATCCTGTTTACAAGGATTTTGTCTGTCTGCAACGGACGAGACTGCTGCGGCCCAAAGTGCTTGTGATCTACAACAGGAGGCCTTTTGTAAATGCGGCCGGCAATGTGCGGGTCACCTTTGATCAGCAGATCAGCGCGGGAATGAAGCCGGAGCAGCTGTTTGAGGCGTATCCCTTTCAGATGCCCATTCTTCCCTTGGGGGAAAGCCTCATGGAAGTGAAATACGATGCACTCCTGCCGGATACCATTCGGGATGTGCTTTCTTTGGGAAAGCTGCGTCAGGAGACATTTTCCAAATATTATCTTTGCAGAAGAGAAGAAAGGAAGCTGCATGAATACATTCGGTGATATTTTCAAACGGTCCTTTTTGGAGGGCTTTTCCGGAAGTGATATTACCACCGGCCGGATCGTTGCGACGCTGTCGGTGACAGCCGTTTTGGCATTATACATTTTTGCCGTTTATTATGCGGCCTCCAAAAAGACGTTTTACAATAAAACCTTTAATATATCCCTTTCCCTCATCGCCATGATCACGGCAGGCATCCTGCTTGCCATGCAGTCCAATCTGGTGATCTCCCTGGGAATGGTAGGCGCGCTTTCCATTGTCAGGTTCAGAACGGCCATCAAAGACCCTATGGATCTGATGTTTTTGTTCTGGTCCATCAGTATCGGCATTATCTGCGGCGCGCAGATGTACAAGATCGCCATTCTGATGTCCCTGGCTATCACGGTATTTCTGTTCCTTTTGGAACTGACACCAGCCGGAAAGGGCGTGCTGGTGCTGGTGGTCAATGCCAAAGCGGACTCGGCGGAAGAAGAGATCCTTTCTGCGGCAAACCGGTATGCGAAGGGAGTGAAGGTCCGTTCCCGCAATTTGTCACCTGCGGGGCTTGATCTGATCCTGGAACTAAGGTCCGTTCAGGAAAAAGAGCTTTTGAGCGCTGTGAGCGGGATTTCCTCCGTGGTAAATGCCTCCCTGATGGAGCATAGCGGAGAAATCACCATATAATGGAAAACAGGATGTGTCGATCGCGCGACAAAACACATGGGAGTGGGATATCGGCCGGAATGCCGGTAAAATGATAAAAGAGAGGTACCAAGATGAAACTTACGATCCTGATCACAATGGCGGGACTTGGCAGCAGATTCAGAGAAGCAGGCTACAGAGTGCCGAAATACCAGATCCCGGCAAAGGGGAAGACTCTTTTTGAGTGGTCTATGGAAAGTCTGGAGGGTTTTTACAGCCCGGTAAATGATTATATTTTTGTGGTGCGCAAAGAAGACGGAGCAAGGGATTTTGTAATGGAAACCTGCCATAGGATCGGCATTGAGAATGTGCAGGTGATCGAGCTGGATCATCAGACAGACGGACAGGCTACTACGGCAATGCTGGCGGAGCCTTACTGGGATGCGGACAGCGGTCTTTTGATCTATAATATCGACACTTATGTGGAAGCGAACCAGATGACAAGCGAGCAGATCGCAGGCGATGGGTTTATCCCCTGCTTTCATGCGGATGGAGACCACTGGAGCTTTGTAAAACTGGATGAAAACGGAAAAGCCACCGAGGTACGGGAGAAAACCAGAATTTCGGACAACTGTACCCTGGGAGCGTATTATTTTAAGAGCTGCGGACTGTATGCGCAGCTGTACCGGGAATATTATACAGGTGATGAAAAGATGGAAAAGGGCGAAAAGTATGTAGCACCTTTGTACAACTACCTGATCGAAAAGGGCGGTGATGTCAGGATCTCCATCGTTGATTTTGACAGAGTCCATGTACTGGGCACGCCGAAGGAACTGGATGCGTTTTTGGCGGAGCCGTAAATAGGAAGGCACACTTTGGGTATAAGAATACAAAAGGAAATGAAAAAACTGAATCGCGGTGCGCTGATCTGTGCTTTGATACACTTCCTGATAAGCTTTTTTACGGACAGGATGGTGTTTCAATACGTGGTCTTTGACTTTTCCGACAGATTAAAGAGCTTGAAATCCATAGAAACAGTAGGGGTAAAGATTGCTTTTCTCCTATTGCTTCTTTTTTTGTGGCAGGGGATCTTTTGGGTGTTTTCAAAGGCGGAAAAGCTGTACCGAAACCTGGCACTTTCCTACTTTGGAGTTAATTTATTACTACTGTTATTAATATGGCCGGGGATCTGGAGAATGGATGAATTCGGAATATTATTTTCGGCTTCCAATCTATACCCGAATTTCTGGCAGAATTATCTTACGAGTGTTTTTTATATCTTTTCCCTGATGTTGATCCCGGTGCCGGCAGGGGTGATCATTGTGCAGTCGGCTGTCATTTCCTTAATGGAAGCAAGAGTTATTTATTTGGCTTTCGGAGAAAAAACCACAGACAATCCAATTGTGGAAAACTTGCGAAAAAAATTGCCTGAAAACTTTCAGGGGGAGGGGAAAAAGGAGAGGAAAGCATCACGGGAGATTGGCGAAAAAAATGCAGGATTTTTTTCAAAAAGAGGATTTTTGCTAATAATACCATTTGTTATGTTTCCTGTGCTGGATTCTAACCTGTACCCCATGAGAAGCAATATATGGGCGTTTCTGGAGTTGACAGTGCTGTCAGAGCTGTATTTTTTCCCGAAAAACCGTTTGTGGATAAAAAGTGGGAGAAAACAGTCGGATTTTGCAAGTGAGGCTGCAAAATCATTGACCGAAAAAGAAAAGGAATTGTCAGACGATTTTTCCACAACTTCTGTTCCGATTTGTGGAAAAAGGAGCAAAAAATTAGGTATCATTTGTGTCATGTCTGCAGTTTTGACAGTTTGGAGAGCGGAAGCGATCTACTATCTGGTCCTGATTCCGTTGGCGCTGTTATTTATTTGCGGCCGGAGTGGAAAAATGAAAAGGGATGATGCGGACGAAAATTATCGGGAGTCATCTCTGATTAAAGAAACGGACGATATAAAAACGAGTGGGATTAAAAAATATCTGCTTTGCTATCTTCTCTGTTTTATTGTCCTGCTTCTTCCGCAAAAGATCGGGGAGCGGATCACCAGCGGTGTGCAATACGAACTGACGAGCATGGTACTTCCTTTAACAGAACTTGTGGCGATTGCCAATGAAAATGCTGCCCCTGAAGATCTGGAGCTTCTTTCACAGATCGACCGGGTCGTAAATGTGGAAGTGACTGTGGAAGGTGTGAAAGAAGGCAAGAACGGCATTAACCTGTTCTGGGGCGAAGAAGATTATCAGAGAGACTATGATACGGAGGATTTTGCGGCCTGCAAAAAAGCCTACCGAAAATTGATCCTTCGTTATCCGGGGGTGTTTCTGAAAGAAAGATGGAAGACCTTTACGGAAAGCCATGATCTTTTGATGGATACGACAAAACTGGAAGATATGGCGGCAAGTCCAAACCATGCAAGCTTTGCGTCCTATCCACTGTCAAAGCCCTTTTCCGGAGAACTTCGCAATAAAGTGATCAGCATTTTGGAATGCAGAAGCATTTCGGACTATCAGAACAAAATGCCCTGGGCGGATGCGGTTTACAGTGCATACCTGCCTATTCTCGTGACGCTCCTTGGCTTTTTCCTGGCGCTGTTTCGAAAGGAATGGATGGGAGCGCTTGTGACCGGTGCGGCAGTCTGTAAGGTTCCGCTGATCTTTTTGACGGCGCCCTCCAGATTGTTTCTGTATTATTATCCGGTTTATCTTTTTGGATATTTCCTGTTATTTTATTACGTGTTCCGGCTGACAAGCCGGCTTAAGGGGGAGAAAAAATGAGCTATGTGAACAGAACCTTGTCTTATCTGAAGCGGAACGGTCTGCGGGATACCTTGTGGGCCATAGCCGAAAGAAAGGATCAAAGCGGGATGGATGTCTGGCAGCGCCGGACACTGAAATATGATCATGCGGTAAAAAGAAGCAGCTTCTTCGGAGAGGTGAAGCCTCTGCCGGAAGAACATCGGCCGGGAGACGGCGAGTGCAAGCCTTTTACAAAGCCGGTGCTCACCACGGAGGAGGAGCCGGTTTGCTTTTCCATTCTGGTTCCGGCCTATAAAACAAAACAGGCGTATTTTAAAGAAATGATCGAAAGCGTCAGGGGACAGAGTTATCAGAACTGGCAGCTGGTCATTGCCGATACCTCCGATACGGATCTGCTGGGAGAGATCGCTGAAAGCTACGAGGACCCCCGCATTACCTATGTATATGTAGAACTGAATGAAGGGATCTCCAAGAATACCAATGAAGCTTTCAAGTATGCATACGGAGATTATGTGGGATTTCTGGATCATGATGATCTGCTGGCACCGGATGCGCTGTATGAGGTGGCCCGGGCTCTGAAGGAAGAAGACTATGACGTGGTCTATACAGATGAAGATAAGGTGAGCAGCGACCTGAGTGCAAAGTTCGAACCGAATATGAAACCGGGCTTTAACCTGGACCTTTTGCTGACAAATAATTACATATGTCATTTTACAGTTGTGAGAACAAAGTTTTTTGAAAAGACATTGCTGCGCAGCGAATACGACGGGGCCCAGGATTACGATCTGATGCTGCGTCTTTTGCTGGGGATCGAGTGGCTCAGGTCCGGAGGCCGGGAAGGCGAGTTTGGCCTGTTTCCTGCAGACTATCTGAAGAGTAAGATCGGTCATGTGCCCCGGATCCTCTATCACTGGAGAGCCCATGAAGCGTCCACGGCGGACAATCCCCAGAGCAAACGCTATGCATATGAAGCGGGGAAACGGGCTGTGGAGGATTTCTGCAAGCAGCTGGACTGGTCTGTGACGGTGAGTCATATGAAGCATCTGGGCTTTTACCGGATTGAATACCATCCCGACATTTTCTCCGTGCGGGAAGATGTGTGGGGGCTTTGCGGCAGGAAGATCAAAAACGGCCGGGTGACGGCAGGGCCGGAGCTTGACGGAGTCAGCCTTTTTACGGGAATGAATTATCATTACAGTGGCTATTTACACAGAGCGGCACTGATGCTGGACGTGGACAAAGCGCCGAAGGAACTGATCAGGGTTCCTAAGGGAAGACGGAAACTGACGCCGGAAGAGAGAGCGTCGAAGCGTCTCGTCTATGCTCCGGGGCTTTTGCTGAAGGAGAAGAAATGATAAAAACAAGCGTTATCATACCGAATTATAATGGCTGTGCCTATCTGCGGGATTGTCTTACCTTTTTGATGCGCTGCAAGGGAACGGAATTTCATACCATTGTGGTGGATGATGCTTCCACGGATGACAGTTGCCGTATGGTAAGGGAAGAGTTTCCCGGAGTGACCCTTTTGCGCCTTTCGGAAAACGGAGGCTTTGCCCATGCGGTAAATGTGGGAATCCGTGCGGCGAGAACGGACTATGTGCTCCTTTTAAATAATGATACGGTACCTGAGCCGGATTTTGTTACGGAAATGGAAAAGACCCTTTCTTCCGGGATACGCCTTTTTTCCGTATCTGCCAAAATGCTTTCCATGAAGGATACAGAGGTTATCGATGACTGCGGCGATCTGTATACCGCACTGGGATGGGCAGTGGCTCGCGGAAAGGGAGAGGACAGGATCCGCTTCAGCCGCCGGGACCTGGTTTTTGCTGCCTGCGGAGGTGCTGCCATCTACCGGAAAAAGCTGCTGGAGCATCTGGGGGGCTTTGATGAGGCACATTTTGCCTACCTGGAAGATATCGATGTGGGCTACAGAGCCAGGATCTACGGATACCGCAATGCCTATTGTCCCACGGCGGTGGTATATCACGCGGGAAGTGCCACTTCCGGCAGCAGATATAACACCTTTAAAGTGTCCTTATCTTCGAGAAACAGTATCTATCTGATCGCGAAGAATATGCCGCCGCTGCAGATCCTTTTTAATCTTCCTTTCCTGCTTTTGGGTTTTTTGGTCAAGACGGCGTTTTTTATCTGCAAGGGCTTCGGCGGTACCTATGTGAAGGGGCTGGGCAGAGGCTTTTCTCTGGCTTTTTCCGAAGAGGGGAGAAAAAAGAGGGTGCGGTTTACCTGGAAACACCTTCCGAACTATTTGGTTATCGAGAAGGAGCTGCTGGCAAATATGCTTGCCCTTTGCCTGAAAATAAGGTAAAATATCCTTTGTATGCGAAGCGGGGTGAATGAATTTGATCAATGACAATCAGAAGTATTTCAACCGGCTGCATGTGTTGATGGATGCTTTGATCCTTGCTCTAAGCTATACGCTGGCATGGTTCTTAAAGTTTAAGAGTGGCATCAGCTTTTTCATGCGGGACGTCGCCGCGGGAACATTGTCAATGCAAACCTATTTTTCGGCATTGATCGTTATCATCCCGGGGTTCTTGTTATTATACTATCTGTTTAACTTATATTCGGCCAAGCGATCGGGCAGTATGCGCGGGGATCTGTGGAATGTGGTCAGGGCGAACAGCGTTGGCTTATTTCTGTTTTTGGGCATTTTGTATGTGGCAAGACAGCCCCACTTTTCCAGATGGATGCTGTTCTATTTCTTCGTGCTGAATGTTTTCATTGACAGTACCTTCCGGATCATCGTTTTTGTTTCCCTGCAAAAGCTCAGGGCAAAAGGATACAATGTCCGGTATGTGCTGCTGGTGGGGTATTCCAGAGCAGCGGAGCAATATATTGACAGGATCCGGCACAATCCCCAGTGGGGATACGTGGTAAGGGGTATCCTGGATGATTCCATCCCCAGGGGGACGGAATACAAAGGGGTGAAGGTGATCGGACAGATCGATAATCTGTTTTATATCCTGCCCCAGAATAAACTGGATGAGATCGCCATTACCCTGGCGCTGGAAAGCTACGGCCGGTTAAAGGAGATCGTAAACTTATGCGAAAAATCCGGCGTGCACACCAAGTTCATTCCGGATTACAACAGCGTGATCCCCAGTCAGCCCTATACGGAAGATCTGGACGGTCTGCCGGTGATTAACATCAGACACGTACCTCTGACCAACACCTTAAACCGTGTGGTAAAGCGGCTGTTTGACCTGATTTGCGGTCTGCTGATCACCATCGTGGTATCGCCCCTTTTGCTGCTTTTGGCGATCCTTGTCAAAACCTCCAGCCCCGGTCCTGTGATCTTTAAACAGGAGCGTGTCGGGCTGCACAACAAACCCTTTCAAATGTACAAATTCCGAAGCATGCGGATGCAGACACCGGAGGATGAGGAAAAAGAGTGGACCACCAAAAACGATCCGAGAGTTACGAAGATCGGACGATTTATGCGCAAGTCCAGCTTCGACGAGTTTCCGCAGCTGTTTAACGTGATCAAGGGAGACATGTCTTTGGTGGGACCCCGTCCCGAAAGACCTTTTTTCGTTGAGAAATTTAAAGAAGAGATCCCCCGTTACATGATCAAGCATCAGGTGCGTCCCGGTATGACGGGATGGGCGCAGATTAACGGATTCAGAGGAGATTCCTCTATCCGTAAAAGGATCGACTGCGATCTGTATTACATTGAAAACTGGAGCATGGGCCTGGATCTGAAGATCCTGTTTTTGACGATCTTCAAGGGCTTTGTCAATAAAAATGCCTATTAACGGCAAACAAGTAAGGATCAGGAGAGAGTGTGAAAATGGCGAATCAGAAAAACAGAAGACCACAGTCAGGAGGAAAACCCCGTAAACGTCTGAGCAGAGAGGAAAGAGAACGAAAGAAACGAAACCGCATCATCCTCATCGTTGTTGAGTTATTTGTACTGGTAATGATGATGATCGCATTATATGCGGTGGTTCTTTACAATAAGATCGATCATGAGGATCTGGACGAGAGCGCCATTGTGATCAATGACGGTATCAGCGAAATTGAGACAGAGGAGAGCGTGGAGGACCAGATCACAACCAATTCCGGTGTTTCCAGCGGACATATGGCGGGATACCGTAATGTGGCACTCTTCGGACTGGACGCCAGAGACAAGTCCCTGGGAAAAGGAAACCGAAGCGATACCATTATCATTGCTTCCATCAATGAAGAGACCAAAGCCGTAAAGCTGGTTTCCGTTTATCGTGATACCTATCTGAACCTTGGAAATGATTCCTACGGAAAAGCAAACGGTGCCTATGCAAAGGGCGGTCCCCTGCAGGCGATCAACATGCTGAACATGAACATGGATATGAATATCACGGATTATGTGACAGTGGGATGGGCAGGTGTTGCCGATACCATTGATGCACTTGGCGGCGTGGATATCGAAGTGGACAATGAAGAGATCAGCCATTTGAACAATTATCAGGTGGAAACATCCAAATCCCTTGGAAAGAGCTATACCAAAGTCTCCAAGACCGGTATGCAGACCCTGAACGGTATTCAGGCAGTTTCCTATTGCCGGATCCGTTATACTGCCGGAGATGACTTTAAGAGAACAGAGCGGCAAAGAGAAGTGATCCAGGCCATTCTGGACAAAGCAAAGGCAGCAGATCCTTTGACTATCAACAAGGCGGCCAATACCATTTTCGAAGAGATCTCCACTTCCCTGAGCTTTACGGAGATCCTGGATCTGTTAAAAGATGTGAATAGTTACAGTATAGCCGATACCAACGGATTCCCCAACGAGCAGTTCCGTACCACGGGAACGGTTCACGGCGGAAGTACGGTTATGAGTACGGATATGATCAGCGATGTAAAGACATTGCATGAGTTCCTGTTTGAAAATACAGAAGGATATACTCCTTCTGCCCAGGTACAGACTATTTCGGCCAGAGTGCATTCGGATACAGGCGTATAGGATAAACAGTATGACAGTAGATGTTGTGATACCGGTATATCATCCGGATGAAGGGTTTATTAAGCTTTTGGAGAGGCTGCTGCAACAGAGCCTTTTACCCGGCCGTGTGATCATAGCCAATACCGGAAAAAGCAGTTGGCAGCTGTTTGAAGAGCGATATCATGACAGGATGGAAAAGATCCGGAGCCTGTTGGGAGAGCGCTTTGTGCTGTTTCATCTGGAGAAGGAAGAATTTGATCACGCGGATACCAGAAACAGGGCTATGGAAATGGCCAAGGCAGACCTTGTGCTGGTCATGACTATGGATGCCATTCCGGCAGATAAGGAACTGATCGGGAATCTGGCGGGCTGTTTTGAACAAGAGGATGTAGCGGTAGCTTATGCAAGGCAGCTTCCCCGAAAGGATGCTACCATGTCCGAGCGGATCGCAAGGAATTTTAACTACCCGGACCGGGACAGGAAAAAGAATCTGTCCGACCTGAAAGAGCTGGGGATCAAGACCTATTTTTGCTCGGATGTATGCGCGATGTACAAAAAAAGTGTATGGGAGGCCTGCGGCAGGTTTGCAGCTCCTGCGCTTTTCAATGAAGATATGGTATTTGCGGCAGCGGCTATGAAACAGGGATACAGCGTTTTTTACAAAGCCGGTGCAAAAGTATATCATTCCCATAATTATACGGGAAAGCAGCAATTTTCCAGAAACTTTGATCTGGCTGTTTCCCAGAAGATGCATCCGGAGGTATTTGAAGGGATCTCCTCGGAAAAAGAAGGGATCAGGATGCTCAGGCGTAATATCGCCCTGCTTCTGAAAAGCGGCCACGGCCTGGAGATTTTTCCCCTGATCTATATCAGCGGCTGTAAATATCTGGGCTATTTTTTGGGGAAACGCTATCAAAAGCTGCCCCGGTCATTGGTCAGAAAATGGAGTACAGACCCGGTTTTTTGGGATAAACTAGGATAAGTGAGGAAGAGTTTATGTGCGGAATAGTAGGATATATCGGTGCTGCCCAGGCGGCAGACATTATTTTGGAGGGTCTTTCCAGACTGGAGTACCGCGGATATGATTCGGCGGGAATGGCCATTTTTGACGGAGAAAAGATCAATATCTCCAAGTCGGTGGGCCGTCTGAAGGTGCTGGAAGAAATGACCCATAACGGCGAGACTATGCCGGGCTGCGTGGGAATCGGTCATACCAGATGGGCTACCCACGGTGTCCCCAATACGGTCAATGCCCATCCTCATTTTAATAGGTCAGAGACCATTACCCTGGTGCATAACGGCATCATCGAGAATTACATCGCCTTGAAGGAGATGCTGAAGAAAAAAGGGTATGAATTTGCTACGGATACCGATACGGAAGTGGTAGTGCAGCTTTTGGATTACTATTATAAGGGTGATCCCATGGAGGCTATTACCAAGGTGCTGCAGAGAGTGCAGGGTTCCTATGCCTTCGGTATCATTTTTGCAGAGCACCCCGACAGGATCTATGCAGTCAGAAAGGACAGCCCTCTGATCGTTGGGCGCAGCAAAGACGGATGCTTTATCGCATCTGACGTTCCGGCGATCCTGAAATACACCAGAAAAGTATTTTATGTGGACAATCAGGAGATCGCGGTGCTGTTTAAAGACGATCTTCGTTTTTATTCCATTGATGCGGAAGAGATCACCAAAGACGAGGTGTTCATCGAGTGGGATGCCAAGGCTGCGGAAAAAGGCGGTTATGAGCATTTCATGCTGAAGGAAATGTATGAGCAGCCCAAAACGGTGACGGATACTTTTTCTCCCAGGATCAAGGACGGAAAGATCGTCATCGATGACCTGAATATGACGGATGAAGAACTGGCAGCGGTGAAAAAGATCCACATTGTTGCCTGCGGAAGTGCTTATCATGCCGGTGTTACGGGGAAATATGTGATCGAGGATCTGGCAAGGATCCCGGTGGAGGTGGACCTGGCATCGGAATTTCGTTACAGAAATCCCATTTTGGAAGAGGGAGCCATGGTGATCGTCATCAGCCAGTCCGGCGAAACCGCAGATACCCTTGCGGCCCTTCGGGAGTCTAAAGAAAAGGGATTCAGAGTACTGGGTATTGTGAATGTGGTGGGAAGCTCCATTGCAAGAGAGGCAGATTCCGTCATGTATACCTGGGCAGGCCCGGAGATCGCGGTAGCCACCACCAAGGCGTATTCCGCACAGCTTGTAGCCCTGTATCTGCTGGCTATGAAGATGGCTTACGTAAAAGGTAAGATCGATGATGTGGAGCTGGATTCCATGATCGAGGATCTGAAATGTATCCCTTCCCAGATCGAATTGCTTTTGGGTAACGAGAAGCGGATCCAGCGATTTGCCAACCGTTATGTAGGTGCGAAGGATATCTTCTTTATCGGTCGCGGGATCGATTATTCCATTGCACTGGAAGGTTCCCTGAAGCTGAAGGAGATCAGCTATGTGCATTCCGAGGCCTATGCTGCCGGAGAACTGAAGCACGGAACCATTTCCCTGATCGAAAAGGGCACTCTTGTTACGGCTATTGCTACCCAGCCCCAGCTGTACGCAAAAACCGTCAGCAATATTGTGGAAGTAAAATCCAGAGGTGCGTTTGTCCTTGCTGTGACCACAGAAGGAAACGACGAGATTGAAAAGAATGCGGACTATGTGATCTACATTCCCCAGACAAACCCTCTGTTTATGAACTCTCTGGCCATCATACCGCTGCAGATGTTCGGCTATTATGTATCGGTGGGCAAGGGATATGATGCGGATCATCCCAGAAATCTGGCAAAATCCGTTACGGTAGAGTAAGAGATCACCTTTGAGGGGAGAAAAGAGGACTTGCGTTTATGTACAATGAGCAGGGTGAAGAAAGTTTTTACCGGCAGGAATCGGAAATAAATAACCGGCCTTTGGCTGCGGATCCGGCACTGTCCACAGGGCAGAGCAGCTATCAGTATCAGGCTGCCCCCAAGGAGGCGCCCAAAAAGAAAAAGACCGGCTCCAAAGTGATGGGGCTGATACTGGCAGGGCTTTTGTTCGGAAGCTGTGCAGCCTTTGCGTTTGTGGTGATCCTGCGTCTTTTTCCCACGGATCATTACAGTGATGATCCGCGGGAAGAAAAGGGTGAGGTGGAGATCGAAGAGGCGGACGTTACGCTGCCGGATAATCACACCGGGGATGCGGCAGAGGAACAGGCAGAGCCGGAAGAGGCGAAAGAAGAGATCGCAGGAGAAGAGGAAGCCGGAGATGAGAAAGAGGAAGGCCAGGAAAGCCTTGCAGTTGTTACGGATGTAACAAAGGTTGTGGACGAAGTGATGCCGGCGGTTGTGTCTATCTTCGGCGTATATGAAGTGACGGAGAACTACTGGGGCTTCGAAATGCAGCGGGAGCAGGACGGAAGCGGCAGCGGTATCATCGTGGGCAAAAATGAGGAAGAGCTGCTGATCGTGACCAACAATCATGTGGTTGCGGATTCCACCTCCCTGACGGTACAGTTTATCGACAATGAAAAATACAATGCCGTAGTCAAAGGTACGGATGCAGATTCGGATCTGGCGGTGGTTGCCATTCAGATGACGGAGATCAAGGATGCCACCAAGGCCAGGATCAAGATCGCCCAGCTGGGAGATTCCGACGCGCTGAAGGTGGGAGAGCCTGCCATTGCCATCGGCAATGCCTTAGGATACGGACAGAGCGTGACCACTGGGGTTATTTCCGCGGTAAACCGGAAGTATTCCCAGGACGAAAAAGGAAACGATGCATTTTTGATCCAGACGGATGCAGCCATCAACCCCGGAAACAGCGGCGGCGCCCTTTTGAACATCTACGGAGAAGTGATCGGCATCAATTCCAGCAAGATCGGCGGAATGGTTGTGGAAGGTATGGGCTATGCCATCCCTATTTCAACGGCAAAACCCATTTTAGAGCAGCTGATGAGCAAAAAGACCAGAGCCCCTGTGGAAGAAAACAAGAAGGGCTATCTGGGAATCTCCGGTATTAACGTAACGGAAGATGTAAAAACGACCTATGGTCTGCCCATCGGTGTTTATATTGCGCAGGTATTTGACGGAACACCTGCTCAGAAGGCCGGCCTTCGAAAGGGAGATGTGATCGTTTCCTTTGACGGAGATCAGGTGGAGACCATGGAAGAGCTCACCAATCTTTTGGATGTGACCATGGCAGGTACCAATGTTGAACTTGTGATCATGAGAACGGATGATGGCAATACCTACGAGGAAGAGACCATCGAAGTTGTTTTGGGCGCACAGTACTAGAGAAAAAAGAAACGGGGATATACCCATATGTCTGATGTAGACAACAAAGATGAAGTAACTAAGGCGGAAACAGAAGAAACAAAAGAGAACCTTCACGATTATCGTGAAGTTGGCGAAGACGGACAGACCGATGAGGAGGAGTACGAATCGGTCTGTTTTGCATGCAGAAGACCGGAACGGATCACGGGAAAGCAGTTTAAGCTTCCCAACAATATCTGTATTTGCAATGACTGTATGCACAAGACCATGGATACCATCAGCCAGTTTGATTATCAGGGGATGCTGGATCCGGATATGGGGCAGAAGACCTCGGGCCTTTCCATGGATGAGATCGCAAAGAAGTTTCCCAATATCAATTTTGTGAATTTGGCGGATCTGAAGGGGGCCGGCGGAATCCCGAATCGCCAGAAACTGAAGAAAAAGAAAAAGGACGCTGCCCCTGCACTGGATATCAAGAATATCCCCGCGCCTCACAAGATCAAGGAGCAGCTGGACGAGTATGTGGTGGGGCAGGAATATGCCAAGAAAGTGATCAGTGTTGCGGTTTATAACCATTATAAGCGTGTGGCCACCAACACCATGGATGAGATCGAAATCGAAAAATCCAATATGCTGATGATCGGTCCCACAGGCTGCGGTAAGACCTATCTGGTAAAAACCCTTGCCCGGCTTTTGGATGTTCCCCTGGCCATTGCGGATGCCACATCTCTTACGGAAGCCGGCTACATCGGAGATGATATCGAAAGCGTGCTGTCCAAGCTTTTGGCGGCTGCGGAAAATGATGTGGAACGTGCCCAGATGGGTATCGTGTTTGTGGACGAGATCGATAAGATTGCCAAGAAAAAGGAGACCACCAGCAGGGATGTTTCCGGCGAATCCGTTCAGCAGGGCATGTTAAAGCTCCTGGAGGGAGCGGAGGTGGAGGTGCCCATCGGGGCCGGCAGTAAAAATGCCATGGTGCCCATGACCACCATTAATACCAGAAATATCCTGTTTATCTGCGGCGGTGCTTTTCCGGATCTGGAGGAGATCATCAAACAGAGGCTGAAAAAGACCACTTCCATCGGATACGGCGCGCAGCTGAAAGACCTTTTTGATAATGATAAGGAACTTATGAGCAAGGTGGAGACGGAGGATCTTCGCAAGTACGGAATGATCCCCGAATTTTTAGGACGTCTTCCCATTGTTTACACCTTAGATCCGCTGGATCGGGAGCTGTATATCCGTATTTTGAAGGAGCCCAGAAATGCTATTTTGAAGCAGTATAAAAAGCTTCTTGAGCTGGATGAGGTGGAACTGCTTTTTGATGACAGTGCCATAGAAGCCATTGCCGATAAGGCCATGAAACGACAGACAGGTGCCAGAGCTTTGCGGGCGATCATTGAAGACTTTATGCTGGATATCATGTATGAGATCCCGAAGGATAAAGAGATCGGCAGAGTGACCATTACAGGGGATTATATCAATGGTAAGGGCGGTCCGTCCATTGAGATCAGGAGAGGATAACAAATGAAGAAAAAGCTTTTGATGGGATGTGCGCTGACAAGTCTTGTGTTTGCCGCGGACACCCTGATCAAGAAAAAAGCAGACGAAAAACTCCCCGAAGGAAGAGTACCTCTCCTTGGGGAGCATTTGTTTTTGCTAAAGCATCATAACAGAGGGGCTGCTTTGAATTTCGGACAGAAGCGTCAGAAATGGATTGCGGCCATTTCCTGCATCATGACCTTTGGTGCACTGATCTTTTTTGTGCTGGGGCTGAAAAGGCAGGGGGAAAGACTCTCTTTTGCAGGCTGCAGCCTGCTGTTGGGAGGTGCTCTGAGCAATACCTCAGACCGGGTGATCAAGGGTTATGTTACGGATTATCTGGGTATAGGGCATGTGGTCTATAATCTTTCTGATTTTGCCATTATGATAGGCGCATTTTTGATGTGCCGCTCAGCCTTGTTATTCCGGGTGGATGGTGTAGAAACCGGCAGCCGGGATCTGACCGGGTCTGTTCTTTAAGCAGCTTTTCAGCTGGTCTGTTCCCATGTTTGCCAGAATACTGCCATCTTCCGACAGGAAGCTGAAGGTCAGATCCTCCCATGCATAATCCGCCAGATAAAAGCGGGGGTTCATGGAAAGAGGGACCAAAAGGGCGGAATGATCACGGCTCAGATCACACTCGACGACGGCGCCGGATTCCTCTGCTGAGGATTCTTCTGTTGCAGATTCTTTGCCTGCGACAAGCGTGATACGAAGAGTGCTGATCTTTTCGGCGTTTTCCGAAAGCTCCGCCGGAAGGGCATCAAAATCTATGGGCAGGTAGAGAAGTTCTGCCTGTTTTCCCGGCATGTTTTTATGATTATCACAAAATGCACCGATCTCCAAAGAGCATTGACAGATGCCCTGTTTGTCTGAGAGCAGATAAGCGGCACTGTCGCCGAAGCTTTGGGAGATCCTTCCGAAATGCACAGGATCTGTTTCAAAATCCGTGATGGATCCCAAATCCTTTATGTAGTCTTCAGAAGGGAGCATCTGATCCCCTTCTTCTTTCGCGATTTGATCCGCAACCTTTTTCGGATAGAATACCCGGTCTTTGGGACTGTAACAGTAGGCTGAATCGGAGGAAAGCAGCCAGCGGTAGATATAATAGCTTTTTTGCGGGTCGGGAGGAAAGATCACGGGCTTCTTTTCCCGGATCACATCCAGGATCTCTTTCTGGGCCTCGTAGCTTCTGGCAACCGGATAAAAACCGGTGGCACATGCTTTGGTATTCAGGAAGTAATAAAATCCCTGTCCGTCATAGCAGGCATAGGTGATATCGGAAAAGCCGGCTTTTTCGACTTTTCTTTTTACCGTATCATAGGCTGTCAGATAATCTGCCTGATCCGCCACCATGAATCCGTCGCCCAGCAGGGAGGGATCGGAAAGAGCGGCGCCGATCTGCTGAAGGGAGACAAAGGTGTCAGGAACTTCATAGTATGGAAAGAGCTTGGAAACGTCATTTGCGACAAGCTCGTCATTTCCGTTGGGATAGGTCCAGAGATATGGATTTTTCATATCATTCACGTGTCCGTAGCATAAAAAGGGAAGAGACAGACATAGGGGCAAAAGGAACCGGAGGGATTTTTCCCTTACAAGCGCAATCCCCAGAAACATGCCTGCTACAGCCACAAGGATGGGGGCTGTTCTGGCCAGCAAAACGCCCCGGTCGGCCCGGACCAGCGTATAGCTGTAAGATACCGCCAGCACCAGGATGGTGGTAAAGAAGGGGAGGGGGTTGCCTGCAGTTTTTTCTGCAGTTTTTCCTGCAAAAAGCAATGTAATGCCTGCGCAAAATGTCGGGATCCAAAGCCATACAGCCGGCAGGAAAAAGCGATAGAGCAGATAGAGGGACTGCTTTAATGAGGATGAAAAAGGCAGTTTTGAAAGAAAACTTTCAGGCGGAGTCTGCCCTGCCAGAGAAATCCCGTCTGCCAAAACAGTCTGGGAAGAATAGGTCAGCGTGTGGATGGCCATACGGTATAAAAGAGGTAAAGCGACGGCAATGGGAATAAGGACCAAAAGCCAGCCTGCCAGGGAAGGCAGGATCGATCCGGACTTCTCTTTCCGGTTTTCCATTCGGTTATTAAGGAAAGAGCGTATCATCGTGCATGCGAGGGGAAGGGTGCCCACCAAAGCGGCTGCGCCGAATAAAGGATAGTACAGCCCGCCCAGGAAACATCCCCCAAGCCAGCACTTCAGCCAAAGCCCCGGTTTTTTCTGCAGGCCGGGCAGATACAGCAGCAGTAAAAGGGGCAGAACCATGTACTGCCTGTTGTAGCTGGGCAGCGAAAACAAAATAGCAAAAAGAAGGGCCTTTTTGGGACCGATATGCAGACAAACAAGGACCATGGTAAGCAGGGCAAAGACGGATGTGGTGATGCAAATGGCGGGGGAATAGTCAGAGACGGTGCCGCCTAAAAGAAGATGCTGGATCCCGCCGTTTACCATGGGAAACAGACCGGACACCGGCGTGTATTCATCGTAAGCCTTCTGGCCAAGGAGCATGATCTGCTGCCAGGGGATCAGCTGTTCACCGTGGTGATGCTGGTCGGGCTGGGCGAACATGGGGCAGGCCTGATAGGACTGATACAGAAAGATCAGAATGGGAGTCACAAAAGCGACTGAGCTGTCATAAAACTTTTCGAAAGCCCGGTCAGACCGGTGGGAACCGTTGCTTCTTTTCAGGAGGGGCAAAAGGATCGCTCCGTAGGAAAGCAAAGTGAGCAGCCCCCAAAAGATATAATAGCCTGCAGCATAGGGAATACGAGCCACCTCCCCGCCTACGGGGAGCTGATATCTGTCATGGAGAAATAAAGCGAGCAGCAAAGGAATGCAAAGCTGCAGTAGCACCATGAGGATGAAAAGAATGTTGGCGTGTCCCTTTTTCTCCAGATGCATTCCGAAAAACAACACGCCTGTCATAAACAGGGCCAGCAGGTACAGCGCATTCTGAGGAAGGCTGTAGAGGACTGATCCGGCGGGGAAAAACAGGGAACAGAAGGTAAGTAGCCCCAGGATCCCGTAGTAGGAAAGAATGGGAAACACCCGGGTCCTTGGATCCGAAATACGGAAGGTGTTTAAAAGGATGGTATAAAAAGCCATGAAAAACAAAGGCAGGGAACATACTCCGTTTATGAGGAAATATACAAGCCCGGGGATGAGAAAACAAAGGGGCAGAACGGCCTCGAAAGAAAGGGCGCTGCCTTGAAAATCTGCCATAAAAGCGGGATGTTTTTTTCGACGCCGAATACAAAATAAAAGGGTGAGAAGAAAAACGGCAACGCACCCTGCACCGGCCAAAAGATAAAAAAGATGCAGCTCACCGGCCTTGTTCAGTCCGGTAAGAGCGGTATCCTCGATGATCAGATCGAAAAAGACGGGCGTGTCACTTATGGCAAAACGGGAATACAGTTTTTTAAACAACAGGCATGCTATAAGGAAAACCACTGCCGGGATCCCCGGGAACAATGCTGCAAAGATGTACTTTTTTTCTGGAGTCTCATTTTTCATAAATGTAGTGTAATATAGGATAAATAGATTTGCAAGTGATTGCTGAATTAGGAAAAATCGTGTAAAATAGCCCTATGATGAAAAAGAAAGGTCTTGAAAAGAATACGCTTCTGCCGGCTGCCCTGGTGATCCTGACGATCCTGGCTCTGGCAGTTTATACTTTGTTTTTCTTAAATCACCTGATGCACTCGGATATGGCAGCAGAGGTGAATCTGTCACATTTTCTGGCACAGAGGGGGGAGCTGATCAGCAAAGAGTGGTTTTATTCCACGGAGATCCGGATTCTGTATTCCCAATTGATCATGACACCGCTGTTTCACATCTTTTCCGATTATCATACGGTTAAGGTGATCTCCGTCTTTTTGTTTTTGGCTTTTTTGCTGCTTTCTTATGCGCATCTTGCCCGTCGCTTTTCTTTTTCGAAGCAGACGGTGTGGCTGGTGCTTCTGTTTTTGATGGCTCCCTGGTCCAATGAATATCTGGATATGATGTTTTTGGGGAATTTCTATACCTCCCAGACGATCCTGATGTTTGTGATGCTGGCCTTTTTTATGAAGGAAGAAAAGGAAGGGGAGGAAAATAAAAGCCAAAAAGCAAAGATCGCTTCCCCGGCAGCGTTTTGCATCCTGTCCCTTCTTATGGGGCTTTCCGGATTGCGATATCTTGCATGCCTTTTCGGCCCCCTGATCCTGGCAAAACTCCTTTGGGTCTATCTGAAAGGGAAAAATCCCGGTTTTGTCAAAGAGATCCTCATGACCGGTTTTGCCCTGGCAGGTTTTTTGATCCATAAGCTGTATCTGGCAAAGAATTTCAGCTTTGATGCCACTTCGGAGGTGGTTTTTGTGCCTCTGTCCGAAGTCCCGGAGCGACTTTTGACGGCTTTCAGACTGATGCTGGAACTGTTCGGATACCGGGAGGGACTTCCTATGATGTCCCCGCTGGGGCTTGTAAATGTGGTAAAATGTGCCTTTTTCTGCTGCTTTGTCTATATGATCGTGGCGGCATTTAAAGAGCGGGAGCAGCTGAGTGAAAAGGAACGGCTGTTTTTATATTATTTTCTGTTCCTGTTTCTGATCAATCTCTATATGCTGGTATTCACCGGCGTGCTGCTGCAGTACAGATACTGGATCCCGGTGTTTATTGTAGGGATCTTTATTGTGGGCATGTATCTTGAAAAGCATGTTTTCGCGGTCAGTCTGCAAAAACCGGCTTTGATCCTTGCGCTATCGCTGGCGGCGGCTTCCTCCCTGTACGGAGAGCTTTGGCAGGATGTGAAGTTTGATGACTGCGCCAAGCGGGAGGGATATATGGCTTTTCTGGAAAAAGAGGGCTATACCTTCGGATATGCCACCTTCTGGAACGGACCGGTTACGGAGTATCTGTCCAACGGCAGGATCCGGGTGGGAAATCTGGGAGCAGATGCAAAGCCCTATGAGTGGCTGACCCCGAAGTCTTATTACCAAAAAGGATATCATAAAGGAAAAACCTTCCTTTTGCTGGCCAGAACGGAGGAGGCCGGTATGCTGAAGGGAGATTTTACGGTAATGGAAGACGGCAAACGGGTTTATGCCGACGAATACTATGCTGTTTACGAGGGAAAGGGAATGTATCTCTTTTCCGATGATACCGCAAACGCAGCGGAGGATATGCCATGAAAAATGCAGGATTTGCCAACAGGAAATCATCGATCTTTGGGGCGGCGGTACTGACTGCTTTGCTCTTTGCGTTGTCTTTGCTCGTATTTCCCGGCCGGGTTTACGGAGCAAACCCGGTGGCAAAAGTGTTTGGGTTGCAGGTGGAAAAAGCGGGCATTACGTCCGTGAAACTGTCCTGGGTTCCCGTTTCCGGAGCGGAAGGCTATATTGTCTGTGTGCAGGAGACTTCCGGCTGGAAGGAAGTGGGAAAGACGCATAACAGTACCTATAGTATTGATGCCATCGACGGAAGCCCTCTTGTCAGCGGAAGAACCTACGTTTTTTCCGTCTGTGCTTACAGGGTTACGGAAAAGGATCTGGGCAGCGGCAGCTCCGATAATGACAACAGTCCGAAGGAGCTGGTGGAGGAAAAAGGAGAGATGGCTGATGCCGTATCTGTGACACCGGGGATCGCTGTCCCCGGGGCATTTACTGCGGAAGGCATCAGTGCCAAGTCCATCAGGCTTAGCTGGCAGGCATCGGAGGATGCATCCGGCTATATTCTGTACAGATCCACAAAGAAAAACCGGAATTACAAGGTGATCAAGACCATTAAAAAGGCGACGACGGAAAGTTTTACCGATAAAAAATGCAAGATCGGCAAAGTGTATTATTACAAGATCGTTGCCTACAGTAATGCGGCCGGCGGCAGGGTGCTCAGCAGCGAATCCGAGATCATTGAATCCGCCACACTGCTGAAAGCGCCGAAGCTGAAGAAAGCCGTCCTGATCGACGGCAATACAGCCCAGCTTACCTGGAAAAAAGTGTCCGGGGCCAAGGGCTATATCATCTACCGCTCCACAGTCAAAGACGGTCTGTATGTCAAAACGGAAGTGGTGGAGAACGGCGGCGTTACAAGCAGCTATGTGCGTGATCATGAAAACGGGAAAACATATTATTACAAGGTCTGCGCTTACGGGAATAAAAAGAAAAAGGCAACCTATTCTGCTTTTTCCAAGATCAAATCACTGACCTTTAATCTGTATCCTTCGAAGAATGATGACTTTACCCAGAAGGCCATGCGGATCTTCGGCGTGAACAAATATGTAAAATACGCCACGGAAGAGGAAGCGAAAAGTCATCAGACCACCATTCGGATCGCGGTATGGGATTTTGGCTCTGACGGCGTTACAAAGGTGACAAAATACCGTTATCTGACGGTACATGAAAAGATCGCCCCCACCGTTGCCCAGATCTTCAAGGAGATCTATGAGGGAGAAGAAAAATTCCCCATTAAAAATGTGGGAGGCTACAGCTGGCGTGGGGCAACCTCCCGGTCAGAACACTGTGAGGGACTGGCCATTGACATCAATTGGGAGGAAAACTACCTGATCGACAACGGGGTGGTGATCAGCGGAAAGCTGTATCAGCCCGGGGTGAATCCCTATTCCATCCCTACTGACGGAGAAGTGGTCAGGATCATGAACAAATATGGTTTTAAGCAGGGAATCTGGGGAAACCGGTGCGATTATATGCACTTTTCCTTCTTCGGAACCTGATGAAACATAATTGCTTATCATAAGAATCTTTCCGATACTCTTTGCATTTTTCCGAAAAGGGAAATGAAAGGAGTATTTGTGATGAAGAAAAAAAGAATCCTGTGGATGATGGCAGCAGCTTTGCTGCTGGCTGCAGAGACAGCATGCCCTGTCCGGGCCACCTTTGTGGAGGAAGTGACGGAGATCGGACCCGGTGCGGAGCCGGCAGATGCGCCACCTGAAGCTTTGGTGCCGGATGCAGGCGGGCCTGCAGGTATGGCTTCGGAGAGCAGTGAGCCGGGAAAGGATGCGGCTACAGGGAAATCCGCCGGATCGTCCGGAGCATCCAAAGCAGGTAAAGCATCACCGGGAAAGAAAAAGGCCGGACAAGCATCCGCTCCGAAGGAATCTGCAAAGGAAGAGCAGCCGGAGGGAAGCGGCGATCAGAAGGAAAAGGACACCGTCAGCGGAAACGGCGCATTTCATCTGCCGGCCGGGACCGGCGGGATCAGGCATATGACAAGCCGTCCTGCAGGAATTGGCAGGCAAAGCGATCCGGCACCCCGGAAAGAAGAGCCGGAGCAGAAGCAAACCGAAGACGAAGCATCAGAGCAGAGTTGGGACAAAGATCGAACACCTGAACCGGAACCGGCGGAAAATGGGAAGCAGCAGCCGGTTCATGCAAAAGCCGCCGGAATCCTTTTTACATTAGGGTCTCTGCTTATGGCAGGCGGAATTGCCGGGCTGTTTTTGCAAGGCAGTAAAAACAATGACAGATCTTCTATCTTATGATATACTTTTTTCGTCCTGCGTAAGCGGCCGGGACGGTCGGGGGCGGGTGCCCTGCAGGATGGCAGCAGGATGAATGCATTATGCATGCGGAGGATGCCATGCAGCTTAAGGATAAACAGAAACAGGAAGCGGCACTGCTGTATCTTCTGCTGTTTTTATCGGCAGCCGCGGCGGTGGTAAAGCTCTTTATCGGGTTTGACATTGACGAAGGCTATGCCATCGCCATGCCCTATCGTCTTCTTTCGGGGGACCGGCTTTTCGGGGAAATGTGGGAAATCCACCAGACGTCATCCCTGCTCCCCGCTTTTTTTATGAAGATCTTTTTGGTTGTTACAGGGTCTGCGGAGGGCATTGTCCTGTATCTTCGGATTGTGACGACACTGATCCATGTGATGATGACGGCTTTGATCTGGCACCTGTTGACTGTGCATTTGCACAGAAGCGCCGGTTCATACAGGGTATACATCCCCGCGCTGATCTACTTTAATCTCCTTCCCAAATGGATGGTGACCATGGATTTTTCCATGCAGCAGGTATGGGGAATGACCCTTCTTGTAGGGTGTTTGTGTCTGGAAAGAAGGAATAAAAAAACATACGTTTCTGCATTGAGCGGTATTGCCCTGGGTCTTACGGTTTTGGGTTACCCCGGCATGCTCCTGTTATATCCGGCATTGCTTTTTCTGTATTTGTTCTGCGAAAAAGACAGTGAAATTAAAACAAGAATTAAAAAATCAATCATTGTTACTCTGGTGTGCGGCGTAATGGCTCTGCTGTTCCTGGGGCTGGTGCTGCGGCGCGTATCCCTTCATGAGTTTGCCGGAGTGATCCCGAATCTGCTCTCTGACGGAAGCCATTCTTTGGAAGGAAAACAAAAACTGCTGTTATATATAAGCCAGTGGGCTAATGTAGCCAAGCAGTGGCTGGTATTTGCGGTTGCAGGTTTTCCCTGCGGCGCAGGTCTTTGCTTCTTCTTTGATTCAAAAAAGGGGGCGGAGAAATCCGGCAGACCGGGGATGGTCCGGATCCTGCAGGCCGGCTGTATGGGAGTTATGTTTGTCACCTCCCTGCTGATGATATTCGGACGGTTTGTGGGGATCGCCATGGGACCCTTTCACTTCCAGGCAAGACTGCTTTTGATCTGGCTTCTTATGATGGCCCTGGCAGTTTCGGGCCGCGGCAGCAGTAGGGCGAAAGCGGGAGACAAGAAGAAAAGCACAGAGGGAAAGGATTTCCCTGTGATCTGTCATGCAGTTCAGATTTTAACAACAGCTGCTTTTTTAGGAATACTGGCAGCCTCCAATGTGGGACCTGCAGCCAGCAGCTCCTACCTTGTGGTGGGTATCGTGTTTATGGCAGCCTACTTGCTGGATCAGGTGGATCAAGTGCCGGCAGATATGATCGTTGCTTTTGTGGCCTTTACCCTTTCACTTCTGATGTGCAAAGGGTTTTATGTCAGATATACCGAGTATTTTCCGGCAGATATCCTGCAAAAGCGCATAGCTGTAACGGCAGGACCCCAGAAAGGGATTTACCTGCTGCCGGAGGACTGGCAGGAGGAAAAAGAGCAGCGGGAGACGGTTAATAAAATAACAAGTGAAACGAAAAGCGCTACGGTTTTAGGAACGGACCAGATCCTGTCCCTTAGCGCAGACTCGTCCTATCTGATACCGTCCACCATTAGTACGCCGGCTTTTGACAGCCAGTGGATCCGGTATTTTACGCAGTTTGTCCCCAGTCTGCCGGAAGTGGTATTTATTTCCAAAAATACAGTGGATGACAGGGAGAAGTTTTTTAAAGAAAATGAATTCGGCAAATGGCTTGCGGACCGGTATGAGATTTCGGATCTGCGCCAGAATGGCAGCATTTGCTGGATCTATCTGAAACGATAAGGAGGATATGAAATGAGCTGGGAAGAAAAAGTCAGATCGGTGGTTCCCTATGTTCCGGGAGAACAGCCGAAATTTCCCGACATGATCAAGATCAATACCAATGAGTGCCCCTATCCGCCGTCGCCTTTGGCGGCCCAGGAGCTTACCCTTATGAATGCTTCGGACTTCAGGCTGTATCCGGATGCGGAAGCTTCCGAGCTTGTCAAATCTCTGGCGTCTTATTACAGAGTCCCTGAAGACAGGATTTTTGTGGGGGTGGGATCGGACGATGTACTGGCCCAGATCTTTTTAACGTTTTTTACGAACGGAAACGTACTGCTGTTCCCGGAGATCACCTACTCCTTCTATGAGGTGTGGGCAGATCTTTACAGGATCCCTTATGAAAAAGTACCGCTGACCGATGACTGGCACATTCAGATGATGTCCCGCCCGGATGCGGGAGGCATCATTTTTGCCAATCCCAATGCACCCACGGGGATTTACGAACCCTTATCCTTTGTGGAAGAGATGGTAAAGAATCATCCGGACTGCGTGGTGGTTGTGGACGAGGCCTACATTGACTTCGGATCGGAAAGCGCCATTCCCCTGACGGAAAAATACGACAATCTGCTGGTGGTACAGACTTTTTCCAAGTCCAGAGCCATGGCAGGTATGCGGATCGGATTCGCCATCGGTAATCCGAAGCTGATCTCCTACTTAAAGGATGTGAAGTATTCTATCAATTCCTATACCATGAACATGCCTTCCATCAGGATCGGTGTTGCAACCCTGCGGGATGAGGAATATTTTAAGGAGATCACCCAAAAGATCATCGCCACCAGAGAAGAGACAAAGGAAAAGCTGAAGGCCCTGGGATTTGAAATGACGGATTCGGCTACAAACTTTTTGTTTATCCGCCACCCGAGGGTGTCCGGAAAGGAACTGTTTGAAGCTCTCCGAAGCCAGAACATCTTTGTCAGACGCTTTGATATACCGGGAATCGAGGATTACCTGCGGGTGACCATCGGAACGCCGGAGCAGATGGATCGTGTCATCAGCTTTTTGGAAGTTTATCTAAAATAATCGAAAGAGAGAATAGCATTACAAATGAGTGAAATTACAAAATACATCCTTGTTTTTCTGGTATCCATGGTGCCGCTTGTTGAGCTTCGCGGTGCCATCCCCTTTGGCGTTAAGATGGAACTGCCTGTTTTAAATGTATACATTCTTTCCGTTGTGGGGAATATGCTCCCGGTACCGGTGATCTTTTTCTTTGCCCGCAAGGTGCTTTTATGGGGTAAGGATAAGCCGGTGATCGGAAAGTTTTTCACCTTCTGTCTGGAGAAGGGAGAAAAAGGCGGCCGCCGTCTGGAGGAAAAGGCCGGACGTGGTCTTTTTGTGGCCCTGCTCTTATTTGTGGGGATCCCGCTTCCGGGAACGGGAGCCTGGACAGGAACCCTGGCAGCAAGCATTCTGGATATGGATTTCAAATCTTCGGTGGCTGCTGTTATGCTGGGAGTTTTGCTGGCAGGCGTGATCATGTGGCTGGTTTCGGCCGGCGTCTTCGGTGCTTTGGGAATGATATTCTAGGGAGAAGATGGGCATGATGGAAGAAAACCCTTACTCCGGTTTTGCGGAGGTTTATGACGAGTTTATGGACAACGTTCCCTATGATATCTGGGCAGAGCGCTATTCGCAGATCCTGCAAAGTCATGGTATCGACGATGGGCTTGTCTGCGACCTGGCCTGCGGAACGGGGAATATGACTTTCCGGCTGATGCAGCGGGGATACGATATGATCGGCATCGATCTGTCGGACAGAATGCTGGATCTGGCCAGAAAAAAGGATCCGGAGGGAAAAATCCTTTTTCTGCAGCAGGATATGTGCGAGTTTGAGCTTTACGGTACGGTGCGTGCCGTTACCATGGCCTGCGACAGCATCAATTATCTGCTCTCAGAGGAGCAGGTGGAAGAAGTGTTCCGCCTGGTGAACAATTACCTGGATCCGGGAGGAATTTTTCTGTTTGACTTCAATACCCGGGAAAAATATGAAACCGGCATCGGCAGCGTGACCATTGCAGAGAACCGGGAAAACAGTTCTTTTATCTGGGACAATTACTTTGACAGCGAAAGCGGCATCAACGAATGCAATCTTACGGTTTTTCTGAAAAAAGAGGAAAGCGGACTGTTTGAGCGGATGCAGGAGACACACATCCAGAAGGGCTATGATCCGGAAACCATACGCAGGCTTCTGGAAAAGGCGGGACTTTTATTTTTATCGGCCATGACCATGGAGGAGCTGGGCATAGAAGATGATCCGGGCCGCTATCTGGTAGTGGCAAAAGAACAAATGAAGGAGCCTTTATAGGAATGGAAAAAGAATATAAAAGCAATGATTATATCGTCCGGATGACTGCGGCGGGCCTGCAGCTTCGGGCGTTTGCCATCAGTAGCGGGGATATGTGCGAATTTGCCAGATCCTGTCACGGCACATCCCCTGTGGCTACGGCTGCCCTGGGACGGCTTCTTACTGCGGGCGCTATGATGGGAAGCATGCAGAAAAATGCTGCGGATATGCTGACCCTTCAGATCCGCTGCGACGGTCCCATCGGCGGATTGACGGTGACGGCAGACGGGAAGGGCCATGTAAAGGGATATGTGAACAATCCTGTTTTTGAAGGATATGCCAGAGCGGACCACAAGCTGGATGTGGGAGGCGCCTTAGGATACGGCACCCTGACGGTGATCCGAGATCTGGGTCTGAAAGAGCCCTTCGCGGGAACCAGCGAACTGGTGACGGGAGAGATTGCGGAAGACCTGACCTATTATTTTGCCACTTCCGAGCAGATCCCTTCTGCAGTGGGACTGGGAGTGCTGCTGAAAAAAGAGACGGGAGAGGTAAAATGTGCCGGAGGCTTTATCATACAGGCCATGCCGGAGGCATCGGATGAAACCCTTACCCGGCTGGAACAGAATCTGGCAGGGGTTACTTCCGTGACGGATCTTTTGGACCGGGGTATGAGCCCCGAGCAGATCCTGGAGCAGATTCTGGAGGGACTGGATCCGAAAACAGAGCAGCGCAGCGAGAGCGTATTTTATTGCGACTGCAGCAGAAAAAAGATTGCAAAGGTGCTTTATTCCCTGAATGAAAAGGATCTGGCGGAACTGATGGAAGAGGACAGAGACGTGGAAGTGAAGTGCCATTTTTGCAACAGTGCCTATCAGTTTTCTCCCGATACCATCCGGGAGATCTATGAGGAGCGGAAAAAAGACCGGTAATCTACTAAAGGAGGCAAAGCTATGCAGGACGGATTTATCAAAGCAGCGGTAATGACACCGAAGGTTCGGGTGGCTGACCCGTATTACAATGCGGATCGTATTATGGAGATGATGGACGACGCAGAGACGGCGGGAGCAAAGATCGTGGTGTTCCCGGAGCTTTGCATTACCGGATATACCTGTGAGGATCTGTTTTTTCAGGAATCCCTGCTGACAAGTGCCAGGGAGGCCCTTTTGCAGATCATCGCCCACAGCGACGGAATGGATGCCGTCTTTTTCGTGGGGCTGCCCTTAGAACACAGGAATAAGCTTTACAATGTGGCAGCGGTGATCAACTGCGGAGAACTGATGGGGTTTGTGCCCAAGGTGAACCTGCCCATGTATGGGGAGTTTTATGAAGGAAGACATTTTGAGAGCGGCATGAAACAGCCGGTGATGACGGAATTTGACGGGGAAGATTATCCTCTTGGTACAGATATGATCTTTGAATCAGATGCTATGCAGGGACTGGGGATCGCCGTGGAGATCTGCGAGGATCTGTGGGCGCCGGAGCCGCCTTCCGTAAAGCATGCCTTAAACGGTGCCACAGTCATTGTGAACCTGTCGGCTTCCAATGAAGTGGTGGGGAAACGGGATTACCGGAGGATGCTGATCCGCTCCGTTTCCGCAAAACTTTGCTGTGCTTATCTGTATGCGGGAGCAGGATATGGAGAATCCACCCAGGACCTTGTATTCTGCGGACATGACCTCATTGCGGAAAACGGAACGATCCTTGCAGAGAGCACCGGCTATACCAACGGGGCCGTATATGCGGATCTGGATATCGAAAGGATCCGTGCCCAGAGAAGAAGAATGACCAGCTTTGCCACGGAGAAAAACTCCGATTATCTGTTGGTGGGCTGCACGCTCATCAGACAGGAAACGGAAATTGACAGGCAGTTTGCCAGAAAGCCCTTTGTACCGGATGATCCCTCCAAAAGACAGCAACGATGTAAGGAGATTTTTGCCATTCAGGCATTGGGTCTGGCAAAGCGGATGGAGCATACCGGCTGCAAGACCCCGGTGATCGGACTATCCGGAGGACTGGATTCCACCCTGGCCCTTTTGGTGGTTGCCAAGGCCATGGATATCTGTGATCTTCCCAGAAAAAACATTCTGGCCGTAACCATGCCGGGATTCGGAACAACGGACAGAACCAAGGACAATGCGGTAAAGCTTGCAGACAGGCTGGGAGCGGAGCTTATGGATATCGATATCACCAAAGCGGTGATGCAGCACTTTGCGGATATCGGTCAGGATCCGGACAATCACGATGTGACCTATGAAAATGCCCAGGCAAGAGAGCGGACACAGATTCTGATGGATCTGGCAAATCAGAAAAACGGTATGGTCATCGGAACGGGTGATCTTTCAGAGCTGGCATTGGGATGGGCAACCTACAACGGTGACCATATGAGTATGTACGGCGTAAACGGTTCCATTCCCAAGACACTGGTGCGTCATCTGGTTCGTTTTTATGCGGATACCTGCGGAGATGAAGGCCTATGCGGCGTACTTCTGGATATACTTGACACACCTGTCAGCCCGGAACTTCTGCCACCCAAGGACGGCGTGATCTCTCAAAGAACAGAGGATCTGGTGGGGCCTTATACCCTCCACGACTTTTTCCTTTACTATATGATGCGTTGGGGCTTCTCTCCCAGAAAGATTTTCCGATTGGCCTGTCAGGCATTCATCTGCCCGGAGCAGGAGGAACAGGAAGAGGGAAAAGAATACTTCGATGCGGAAACCATATTCAAATGGCTGACGGTGTTCTGCCGGAGATTTTTCAGCCAGCAGTTCAAACGTTCCTGCCTGCCGGACGGACCGAAGGTAGGTTCTGTTACCCTTTCTCCCAGGGGAGATCTGCGTATGCCTTCCGATGCCACCAGCCGGGTATGGCTCCGGGAACTGGAGGATCTGGGGGATGAACTGAAGGGTTTGTCAGAAGAAGCGTAAATACGGCAGGAATCCTGCAGGATTCGGTAACCGGATCCTATCCTTTGTTGAATGTGACGAGGAACAAGTGTATAATTTATATACCGTGCGCAGCGGCATGGAATATGGAAAAGAAGGGGGTTCTAATATGAGAAGAAAAATGAGAAAACCCGCAGCGGTGCTCTTTTTTACCAGTCTGCTTCTTTCGGCGGCCGTAAGCTCCAGCGTTTTTGCACTGGACCAAAACGGAAATGCGGATGACTGGCCGGATGCCTTTGAGCAGGCAAAAGCGGTGGAGTGCAACATGCAGGTGGAAGGCGTGATCAACAGCCGGTCGGATGTGGAAGTCATTTCCTTTACCACAGACGGAGGACAGAATGCCTATACGGTAAATGTCAGCGCCATGGATACAACCTCTTATTCCGTAGGGGTGTATGATGAGTTTTACGGGGCAGGCAATACCATAGACGGAGGCTCTTTTATCGCCTCTTCCGGCAAAACCACAGCCAGGGGCTTTGCCTCGCTTTCTCCCAATAAGACCTATTATGTGAAGATCGTGCCCAGGAGTGCCTCTTCCGGCAGATGGAAGCTTTTGATCGCCAAAACCGCCGATGATGCGGGCAACGATTTTTCTTCGGCAAAAGCCTTCAAAGAGGGTCAGAAGGTAACCGGAACATTTGAGGTGGATCAGGATATCGACTTTTATTCCTTTACCACCGGCAAGAAAAAAAGAAGCTACTGGATCGATTTCCACAATATGCAGGGAGCGTCCCAGATCGGTTTTGCCCTGTATGCCACCGCCGGAGATCTTTCATCCAGGGTGGGGACGGAGGTGCAGATCTATCCGGCCCATAATGCGGAGCGCAGCTTTAAGCTTTCTCCCGGCAGGACATATTACCTGAAGGTCTTCGGGGCAATGGAGGGCAGCAGCTATTCCTTTAAGATATCCCCCAGTGCCAAGACCATTAAAAAACAGGCACCCTCGTCTTTTAAAGTGGAATCCAATTATTCCCGGTCCGTCTATGTGGGGTTTGAAAACAATCTGCGTTACGACGGCGTAGAGATCTGGCGTTCCACAAACAAAAAGAGCGGATTTAAGAAGATCAAGGTGCTCAGCAACGATTATGTGGACTTTGATGATACAAAAACCAAAAAGAATGTCACTTACTATTACAAAGCCCGGTACTACGTAAAAGAAGGCAAAAAGAAGGTCTACGGAAAGTGGACGAAGGTAAAGGGCGGAAAGCATAAATATTAAATTGTTATCAGCGCACAGATCAGCGTTTGAATAATCGTTCGAAAGGAGAATGAGCATGAGAAGAAAAATGATCGGTTCAAAGCAGGTAGCAGCTCTTGCCCTGTGTTTTGCCCTGGTGGTTCCCGAGATCGCCGTGGCAGCACCGGAAAGCGGGACGGCTGCGGTGGAAAGCGTGCAGGAGGCATCCGAAGATGCAACGAATGAGAGCGCAGGGGAAGCTTCGGAGCAGGAGAAAACTGCCGGGGAGAACGGCGAAACTGCCGGCGAAACTGCCGGTGAGACTGCGCCCCAGGCAGCGCAGGAGTCAGATGAAGAGTCCGGCAAAGAGACAGGAGAAACTGTTTCGGAAGATGCGCAGCCTGAGCAGCAGACTGAGGAGAAAAAAGAGCAGGGAGAAGCCCTTCCGGAGGAAGAGCTTGAAGCAGATCAGGCAAATGCGGGAACCAACGGCGTGCCCCAGCAGGTTACCGGTGTTCAGGTGATCACGGACTCCGACACCCTCAAATCCATGGGACAGACCAGCCCCTGTCTGATGTGGAACGGTGTTCCCGGATCCCTTTATTATGATGTGGAGATCAGAGATGCCCAGGGCCGGGTCTATGCAAAAGGAGCTTATAAAGACAGTAAGGGGAATTTGAAATACAGTTATTATACCCTTAGTGAGGAGAGCTCTTATATCCAGCTTCCCCAGATTTCCCTGGGAACCCTGCAGAGTAAAACAAATGCATATGCAGGTGATAAGATGGTAGAGGAAGGCCCCAACAAGCTGCCGGTAGCACCCTTTTTGCTGGGGCAGACTTATAGCATTGCTGTCAGAGCAGTAAACTGTTACAAGGAAGTGATCACCCAGGAAGTATACAGAGCAAATGCGGGTAAAGAGGATGACTATACTTTTTACAGTTACGACGACATCAACGGACAGAGAGAGTATTATAAGGTAACCTACTTTGAAGGGCCCTGGTCCGCGCCGGTTTCCTACAAGGCAGAAACCTCTTTGATCACGGAGCCTTTTGCCATTACCGGGTTGCGTGCCACGTCACAGGATGAAAAATATATCTATTTCACCTTCGATCAGACCTTCAAAGGGGGACAGATCCAATATCAGATCCAGCAGGATGCTGCTTTCCCGGGCAAGGGAGAGAGAACCTTTGCTGATTTTGGATATAAACTCAGGATTTCCAAGTCCGGGCTGGAAAGAGGCAAGACCTATTATGTCAGGGCTTACTATGTAAATGAAGTCGGAGAGATGCTGGATGATGGGAAAAAGGGACCTGTCTGGTCCAATACAGCCAGCGTGATCCCGGTGGATGAAGAAAAGCCGGCGGTGGAAACCCTGCCCTATATCTATGACCTTCGGCTTGTGAAAGAAACCCCTAAGGCGTATTATTTTGCGTTTGATACCATAATTGATGAAAGCGTAAAATGGCGTCTGGAGTACAGTGAAGATCAGTCCTTTGCAAAGTTTTCCACCGCGTCTTCGGGAACAGGATCCTCTAGTAGTATCACGCTTTCGAAAAGCAATCTGAAGACAGGAAAGCCTTACTATGTCAGAGTTCGTTCCTATGAGAGCAAGGATAAGCTCGGAGAGCCTTCCAATGTGCTTACAGTACAGAAGATGATCGGAACCGGTACCATTGCTCTTTTGGAGCAGACCAGCGGTGGTGTTGTGATCGCCGTTCCTGACAGCCTTTTAAAAGGAGATACTCTCCAGTACTGGGTATCTCAGGATGCAGGATTTGCCAACAAGCCTTTGGCCACCAGCATTGGTACGGAAGACGCCATCTCAGGAAAGCTGACCATTCCCTGGAGTAAATTTGAGGCCGGAAAGACCATGTATATCCGTATGCGAAGCGGCGTAAATTATCAGGACGGATCCGACGGATATAAAAGTGACAGCTATGATTTCGGAGAATTTACCAACACCCTCAGGGTGCAGATCGACCCTGCTGAGGCCAAGATCACTACGGGAACCATCACGGGAAAAAGCATTAAACTGATGATGGGACATTTAAACAACGGTCCCGTATCCGGCTATGAGCTGCAAAAGAAGGTGGGGAATGTCTGGAAGGAGCTGGCAAAACAGGTTTCCTACGAATATAAGGATAAGAAGCTGAAAGCAGATACAGAGTACACATACCGCGTCAGGACCTACTATTATAACAATGCGACCAAGCAGGTGGCATATGGAAAATGGGTTGTGTTTAAGACCTGTACCGGAGGTGCAAACCTGAATCTGCGTGCCATCGCAAAGAGCAAGACCAGCGCAAAGCTTAGATGGAACAAGGTTGCGGGAGCGGCAGGTTATGAAGTATACAAGGTGGTGTCCTCATCTTCCGGAGAAAACTATTCGGATAAAAAGGGCCTTGAAGAGAATTTTAAAAAGTATCAACTGATCAAGAATCAGAAAAAGACCAGCTGTGTGGTAAAGGGTCTGCAGGCCGGTGCAGAAGAGATGTTCTATGTAAGAGCCTACAAGAATGTGAAAGGCAAGAAGTATTACATTGAAGGCGGATCCTGCGGGGCAACCGTGAATTTAAATTTTGATAAGCTGCAGATGATCTCCAGTATGGAGACGAAAAACGGAAATGTGAAGGTGACCTGGAATCCCATTTATTCCTGCAGCGGTTACCAGATCGACCGAAAAGATCCGTTAACGGGAGAATATGTGGTTTACAAGACCATTTCTAAGCCTAAGACAAATTCTCTGGTATTGCCGGCGGCTACGGACTGCACAGAGACCTACAGGTTCCGTGCTTTCCGGAAAGGCAATCCCAAGAAGTATACGGATGGTTTCACTGTTACAGTAGATCCTCATCTGAATGCGCCTACCAATGTGAAAGCCAAAACCTTAGGGGATGGTTCCATTCAGATCACCTGGACACAGGTTCCCGGTGCGGATTATTATAAGGTATTCCGGTCAACCTCCGGCACAGTGATCTACAACAAGGATGAAAAAGAATATGTAGATGGTTACGATCTATTTGATACCGCACTTGATTACTATGTTCAGGATGCCTCTTCCGTAACCGGATTCAGAAAGGTTGACGATGCAGAGAAACTGACAGGTACGGTTTTTGTGGACTGGAAGCAAACCTACAGCGTCAACGGCATCGATTATCAGCTGAAGGGTCCCGAAGCAGGCATTGCCTACTATTACGTTGTCAGGGCGTATAAAAAGTACACCAAGGGCGGCAAAGCGGTAATGGAAAAAAATGACAACGACGTTCTGGTCAGCAGCATTTCCAAGCCTGCTTCCGCCACCGTGGGTTCCAATGTGAAATCCAAAGCCCTGAAGGCGCCGAAGCTTTCTTCCGTAAAGAGCAAGAAGAAAAAAGTGACCGTCAGCTGGAAAGCGGTTGCCGGTGCAGAGAGCTATGTGATCTATCGTTCCACCAAGAAGAAAAAAGGGTACGAGATCGCAGGTTATGCGGAAAACGGCAAGACCTCCTTTAAGGACAGCAATGTTGTAAAAGGAAAGACCTATTACTACAAGGTAAAATCCGCCGTGAAGAATGCCGCAGGTATGGATATCACCGGCGGTAAGGCTTCCAACGTGAAGTCGGTAAAAGTAAAATAAGACATCGGAAGATGTGAGAAAAAAGGATGCTGCAGATAAGCGGCATCCTTTTTCTTGAACTGAAAAAAGAAACAGGGTATAATGAAGCATCGGTTCCGGGAACCGCAGAGACTAAGAAGAAACGGAGAGCAAGGCATGGGAAAAGAAATGAAGCGGGAAGATGTGATCGCAGAGGTAAAGAATAAAGATGTTGAGTTTATCAGACTGCAGTTTACCGATCTTTTGGGCAATCTGAAAAACATGGCCATTACCTCATCGCAGCTGGAGAAGGCTTTGGATAATAAGTTTATGTTTGACGGGTACTCCATCCGCGGATTTTCCGCCATTGAGAAAAGCGATATGGTGCTCCATCCGGACTATTCCACCTTCGAGATTTTTCCCTGGCGGCCCCAGCACGGAAAAGTAGCAAGAATGCTTTGCGATGTGCATACCGTAGACGGTCAGCCTTTTATGGGAGATTCCAGATTCGTTCTGAAAACCGCCATTGCAAAGGCTGCTGAGGCGGGATATACCCTGAAGGTTGAGCCGGAATGTGAGTTTTTCCTTTTTCATACCGATGAGAACGGGCAGCCTACCACCGTTACCCATGAACAGGCAGGATATCTGGATATCGGTCCCATGGATCTGGGAGAAAATGCCAGAAGAGATATTGTACTGACATTGGAAGAAATGGGATTTGATGTGATCACTTCCCACCATGAATCCGCACCGGCCCAGCATGAAGTGGACTTTGCCATGTGCGAAGCTCTGAAGGCGGCGGATAATATTATGACCTTTAAACTGGTGGTGCGTACCATTGCAAAACGCCATGGTCTGCATGCCACCTTTATGCCCAAGCCCAGGGCGGATGTCAGCGGCAGCGGCATGCACTTGAAAATGGCCCTGTACCGGGACGGAAAAAATGTATTCCGGGACGATGCCGATCCTTCGGGGATCAGTGAAACCGGCAGATTCTTTGTGGGCGGAATTTTAAAGCACTTAAAGGGAATGGCGGCTTTGACCAATCCCATCGTTAATTCCTACAAGCGGCTCTGCGATCCCTTTGCCCTGCTGCATGTACCCCACGGCAGAGAGGAAGAATGCTGCATCGAGCTTCGCAGTCCGGACTCCGCAGCCAATCCCTACCTGGCACTGGCAGCCCTTCTGACAGCGGGAATGGAAGGCATCGAAGAAAAAATCCTTCCCCCCAAGGCAGGCAGGATCGAAACAGACAGACTTCCCGGTTCTCTGGAGGAAGCGGTGACATTGATGGAACGGGATCAGCTGATCAAAGGGATCCTGGGAAGGGAATGCGCAGCCACCTACCTGGCGGCCAAGAAAGCGGAAGCGGAAGAGTACAACAGACAGGTTACCGCCTGGGAGATCAGTGAATATTTGAATCGGGTATAAAAGATGGCAGGAATTTTGATCGCGCTTGAAAACAGAGAAGAAAGTCTTCGTCTGCAGCAAAAGCTCACTCACATGGGATATACGGACGTGACGGTCCTGCCCGGGGGCGCAGCGGTGCTTTCCATGGCTGATGCCAGAGGGGAAGGGATCGTGATCTGCAACAGAAGACTTCGGGATATGATGTATTCCCAGCTGCGGGAATATTTGCCGGGGACTTTTTCCATGCTCCTTATGGCGGACCCCTGGGAGGAAAAAGAGCAGGGAAGCGATATCATGCAGTTATACAAAGGAGCCACCCTGCCCCAGCTGAAAAATACCATAGCCCTTATGATGGGCAATTTTTCCATGGACAGAAAACGGAAAAAGGGCTCCGGAAAAGGCAGAAAAGAGCAGGATGATATTCTGATCAGAGAGGCAAAGGCGCTTCTTATGAGCAGAAACAATATGAGTGAACGGGAGGCCCATCGCTATCTGCAAAAATGCAGCATGGACTACAGCAGATCCTTTGCCCAGTCCGCAGCGATGATCCTGGAAGAGAGTATGATCTAAACCCACAGGAGGATGATATGAAGTTTACAAAAATGCAGGGATGCGGCAATGACTATGTATATGTCAACGGCGGAGAGTACCGGTTTAGCCCGGAGGAAAAGGTGACCCTGGCAAGAAAAGTATCCGACAGACATTTCGGCATCGGCTCCGACGGACTGATCTTTATCAATCCCTCGAAGATCGCGGATTTCGAAATGGAAATGTACAATGCGGACGGCAGCCGGAGTGAGATGTGCGGAAACGGTATCCGGTGCGTCGGCAAATATGTGTATGATCACGGTCTTACCGATAAAACCGAGATCACGGTGGAGAGCTTCGGCAAGATCAAATACCTGACCCTTACGGTGGAAGAGGGAAAGGTCAGCTTTGTAAGAGTTGACATGGGAAGCCCCATCCTTTCGGCAGAGCAGATCCCGGTGGATCCGGCCTGCGCTAAAGACGAAGGGGCAGCGGAAAATGCAAAGAAGCTGGCTGAAAGCTTTCCCATGCTGCCGGAGGATGCAGTGGTGGGAGCCTCTGTCAGTGCGGCAGGAATGGATACCAGGATGACCTGTGTGTCCATGGGTAATCCCCATGCGGTGGTTTTTGTACCGGATACCAAAAGCCTGGATCTGGAAGCCATCGGCCCTTCCTTTGAAAACCATCCCCTTTTCCCCAACAGGATCAATACGGAGTTTGTGGAGGTCCTGGACAGAGGCCATGTGAATATGCGCGTCTGGGAGCGGGGCACGGGAGAGACTCTGGCCTGCGGTACCGGTTGCTGCGCCACAGCGGTAGCCTGCATCTTAAACGGAAAATGCGATGATACCGTAACCGTAAATGTGGTAGGCGGCAGGATCGTCATCGAATGGGACAGAGCGGAAAACAAAATCTACATGTCCGGCCCTGCGGTTACTGCATTTGAGGGCGAGATCGAAGAGAGAGAACTTTTATGACAAAGGAATATGAAAAAGAGCAGGAGAGGGCCGTGGTCGAGCAGATCGCTGCCCTCTCCGATCTGGAAGTAGAAAATGAAAAACTGGAGTCGCTTACAAAAGAGATGGGCCGCATGCTGGAGGTTTTGCAAAAGCTATCCGGCCCGGAGGAGGCAGAGGCGGCAGAAAGTGGCCCGGAACCGGCGAAGGGAGCGGCGGCGCCTGATATCCCCGTAGAATGGGAAGAGCGCAGCGATGTGCTTTCGGCGGGGCCGGAGGTTTTCGATGACCGGTTTGTGGTGCCGGTGAGCCTTTTTTTAACAAATGATATGGAGAAGGAAGATGGTTGATCTGATTGGTGATGGGTCTTTATCGGCCACCCGGCTTGGAGAGGCCATCGGCCGGGGCGAGCTGAAGGTTACGGATGCGCTGGAAGCGTGCTTTGCAAAGATTGAAGAAAAGGAGAAGGACCTGGGCTGCTTTATCACCCTCAACAAGGAGGGTGCTTTTTTGCAGGCAGAGAAGGTGCAGCATATGATCGATGCGGGCAGGGCGCCTTCGCCCCTTGCCGGGGTTCCTGTAGCCGTGAAAGACAATATCTGCACAAAGGGGATCCGGACAACCTGCGGATCGAAGATGCTGGCAGACTATATCCCGCCTTATGATGCCTTTGTGGTGGAGCAGCTGAAAAATGCAGGCTGCATCCTCATAGGAAAAACGAATATGGATGAATTTGCCATGGGGTCTGCCACTGAGACCTCTTTTTTCGGCAGCTGTAAAAATCCGCTCGATCCGGAATATACCCCCGGGGGCAGCAGCGGAGGAAGCGCGGCAGCGGTGGCAGCGGGGGAAGCCTTTGCGGCCATCGGTTCCGATACGGGAGGATCCGTAAGACAGCCGGCAGCCTGCTGCGGTCTGTACGGCTTAAAACCCACCTACGGCAGCGTATCCAGAAGGGGGCTGATCGCTTATGCCTCTTCCATGGATCAGATCGGACCCATTACCAGGGATCCGGAAGACTGCGCAGCCCTGTTTTCCCTGCTGAGCATGAGGGATCCTGAGGATGCCACCTGCCACGGTCAGATGCGCCCTTCCTATAAACAGCTCCTTTCTGTTATGGGCAGGGTGAAAGGCATGCGCATTGCCATTCTCCGGGATCCGTCGGATGGAAAGGCGGCAAAAAATGCACTGGAAAATCTGTCAAAAGCCCGGCAGCTCCTTTCGGATCTTGGGGCTGAGACGGAAGAGATAAAACTGCCGGAGCCGGAAAACGCCGTTTCGGCATACTATACCATAGCCCTGGCACAGGCAGCCTCCAATCTGGCCCGCTATGACGGCGTGGCCTACGGACACAGGACAAAGGAGCCCTGCAGCGGCTTAAAGGAAATGATCAGAAAAAGCCGGACGGAGGGCTTCGGAGAAGAAGTAAAACGCAGGATCATGCTGGGAAACTTCGTATTGTCCGCAGAGCATTACGATGCCTATTACAGAAAGGCATTGCAGGTAAGAGAGGGTCTTGTAAAGCGGTATGAACAGCTTTTTTCCCGGTATGACGTGATCCTTTCCCTTACCATGCCGGCCCTTCCGCCAAAGCTTTCGGAAAGCCTGCGTGATCCGGTATCTTTGTACCGGGATGACAGCTATACCTGCATCGCCAATCTGCTGGGGCTTTGCTCCATGGCGGTGCCCTTTGGAAGTCTGACGGAAAAACTGCCGGGATCCCTGCTTCTTACCGCAAACCGCTTTGCGGAAGAAAAACTTTTTGCCGCAGCCGGCGCCCTGGCCGGTCATACAGGAGAATAAACATGAACTATGATGTCGTCATCGGCCTGGAAGTACATATAGAGCTTTCCTGCAATACCAAGATCTTCTGCAGATGTCCTGCCCGATTCGGAGAACGGCCCAACGTAAGGATCTGTCCGGTCTGCGCGGGACTGCCCGGAAGTCTGCCGGTTTTAAATGAAAGCGTTTTGGATGCAGCCATCCTTTTGGGGCTTGCGCTGGGGTGCGAGATCGCCCCTTTTGCAAAATTCGACCGGAAAAACTACGTCTACCCCGATAATCCCCAAAACTATCAGATCACCCAGTTTTACGAGCCAATTGCCCGGAAGGGGAGCCTTTTGCTGCCATCGGGGAAAAGGGTGGGGATCCACGAACTGCATATGGAAGATGATGCAGGGAAGCTGGACCACGAGGCACTGCCCGGAAGGAGTCTGGTGGACTACAACCGGTCCGGAATACCCCTGATCGAAATCGTATCGGAGCCGGAACTGTCCTCTGCAAAGGAAGCGGCAGCTTACCTGGAGCAGCTTCGGGATATTGCCGTATACCTGGGGATCTCGGACTGTAAGATGCAGGAGGGATCCATGCGGGCAGATGTGAATCTGTCCCTGAAGGAACAGGGAAGAGACGTCCTTGGGGTGCGCACGGAGATGAAAAATCTAAACTCCTACCGCAGCGTGATCCACGCCATAGAAGCGGAAACCGAAAGACAGGCTGCGCTTTTGCAGGCAGGGAAAAAGGTGGAGCAGCAGACCCGGAAATGGGACGAAAAAGCCGGCAGATCTTATCCTATGCGAAGCAAGGAAGAAACCCGGGATTACCGCTATTTTCCGGAGCCGGATCTTTTGCCCATACCCATTGAAAAAGAGCGGATCGAAAGGATCAGGCAGAAGATGCCTGCCCTTCGGACAGAAAAGGTGGAGCGCTATATCAGCGAGTATCATCTTTCCGAAAAAGACAGTCTGATCATCACCCAGGAAAAGCCCATGGCAGAGCTTTTTGAAAAGACCATAGAGTGCGGAGCAGCCCCGCAGAAGGCCGCAAACTGGCTGATGGGAGAGACCATGCGACTGATGCGTGAGACGGGGAAAGGAGCGGAAGACCTTACCTTTTCTCCGGCCCATCTGGCATCCCTGATCCGCCTTACGGAGGAAGGAAGGGTCAATTCCACGGTGGCAAAGGAAGTATTTGAGCAGATCTTTTTCCGGGATGCTGATCCGGAAGAATATATCAGGGAGCATGGGCTTGAGACCATATCCGATGGCGGCATGCTGGAAGAGCTGGCAAAGACCGTCATAGCCGGAAACCCCAAATCCGTGGCGGATTACCGGGGCGGAAAAAAGCAGGCTTTCGGATATCTGATGGGACAGCTGATGAAGGAAGCGAAGGGGAAAGCGGATCCCGGGGCGGCCGGGGAAGCCCTTCGGAAATATTTATAACTTTGGATTGAAGACCATCTCAAAGTGTTGTAAAATAAACACTTAGGATAGGAGGCATGGAAATGAACGATTCATATGTGGAACTGCTCGTGAAACGGAAACCTTCGGTGGGATTCCTGATCGGACGCAATCTTTTAGGCGGACTGGGAGCCATCGCGGTATTCTTGGGAATTTTCTCGGGCGGTCTTTTTATTTTCTTTATTTTGTTTGCGCTTTTGCTTTTCGGCGGCGCTTTTCTGATGCATCAGAAGGTGGCCATCGAGTACGAATATCTGTATCTGGACAAGACCCTTACCATTGACAGGATCAGCAATCAGACCAGAAGAAAAAAGATCGCGGAATACGATCTGCAGAATCTGGAGCTTCTGGCCCCTTCCGGATCCGATAAGGTAAAAGAATATACGGCAAAAAAAGATGTAAAGATCCTGGATTTTTCTTCCCGGGGCTTCAGTGAGGAAACCAAGGAATATGCCATGATCATCTCAAAGGGCAATCAGCTGATTCTGGCAAAGATCGAATGCAACGACGTGCTCTATGATCATTTCCGCATGATAGCACCCCGGAAAGTAAGCAGAGACTAATGTGTTCAAAATAACACATTTTTCGATTGATTCAGGGATTGACATGACACGATAGTTTTGCTAATATATTCGCAATATTTTTTTGACAGGTTAAGATTTGGAACAAAAAGGAGGACGAAATGGCTCAGATTATTGGCGAAGGAATTACGTTTGATGATGTATTGTTGGTACCGGGATATTCACAGGTGATCCCCAATCAGGTGGATCTTTCCACCTATCTGACAAAAAGCATTAAACTGAACATTCCCATGATGAGTGCGGGAATGGATACCGTAACCGAACACCGCATGGCCATTGCAATGGCAAGACAGGGCGGAATCGGGATCATTCACAAAAACATGTCTATCGAACAGCAGGCCCAGGAGGTCGATCAGGTAAAACGTTCAGAAAACGGTGTCATCACCGATCCATTTTCACTTTCTCCGGAACATACATTAAAAGATGCAGATGAACTGATGGGAAAATTCAGGATTTCCGGTGTTCCCATTACGGAAAATAAAAAGCTGGTAGGTATCATCACCAACCGCGATCTGAAGTTTGAAACGGATTTTTCCAAAAAGATCAAAGAGTCCATGACCAGTGAAGGGCTGATCACCGCAAAGGAAGGCATCACCTTAGACGAGGCAAAAGCAATTCTGGCTAAGGCACGTAAAGAAAAACTTCCCATTGTGGATGAGCAGTACAACTTAAAAGGTTTGATCACCATTAAAGATATTGAGAAAGCTATCAAGTATCCCATGGCAGCCAAGGATGCTCAGGGAAGACTGCTTTGCGGTGCCGGCGTAGGCATCACCGCCAATGTGCTTGAGAGAGTGGCAGCTTTGGTGGAAGCAAAAGTGGATGTGGTAGTTCTCGATTCCGCCCACGGTCATTCCGAAAACGTGCTCAGATGTCTTCGCATGATCAAGGAAGCATATCCGGATCTGCAGGTGATCGCAGGAAACGTTGCAACGGCAGAAGGAACGAAAGCACTGATCGAGGCAGGTGCCGATGCGGTTAAGGTCGGAATCGGACCCGGTTCCATTTGCACCACCAGAGTGGTATCCGGTATCGGTGTTCCTCAGATCTCAGCCATTATGGATGCTTACGGCGTAGCCAAAGAGGCAGGTATCCCCATTATCGCCGACGGCGGTATCAAGTATTCCGGAGACATGACCAAGGCTCTTGCAGCCGGCGGAAATGTGTGCATGATGGGAAGTATGTTTGCCGGATGTGATGAAGCACCGGGAGACTTCGAGCTGTTCCAGGGTAGAAAATACAAAGTTTACCGCGGCATGGGATCTATCGCTGCCATGGAAAACGGAAGCAAGGACAGATACTTCCAGAGCGATGCCAAGAAGCTGGTTCCCGAAGGTGTGGAAGGACGCGTGGCATACAAAGGTACTGTGGAAGATACGGTATTCCAGCTGGTAGGCGGTATCAGATCCGGTATGGGATACTGCGGATGCGAGACCATTCAGGATCTGCAGGACAACGGAAGATTCGTAAAGATCTCGGCGGCAGCTCTGAAGGAAAGCCATCCTCATGATATTCATATCACAAAGGAAGCACCGAATTACAGCGTAGAATAAAAATGGTAAAACGGGTTGGGGCATTTCATTAAGAGAAGCGTTCCCACCCGTTTTTTGTTTTTTGACAAAAGCGATAAACGGGGGATTATCACATGAATCAACAGGAAGAAATCTTACAAAGGCTGTCCCGGATCGAGGAGATGCTTTCACAGGGTTCGGAAAAAAGCGTTGATCCCATTCAGCAGATGCGAAAATGTATCGTGGAAGAAATGGATCAGGTGGATGATCAGGACTACATCAGGTATCTGAAGAAGATGGATGATGAGCTGAGAAAGGAAAGTCTGCGCATCTCCGATATGCGGGCAAACCTGGCCACCAACAGAAAGCGCTATGAGAATAATCGCATGCGGAGAGCGGGGATTAAGCCGGAAACCGTATCAGATAAGCCGGAAACCGTATTGCAGCCCACACAGATTCCCGGCGTGTTCTTCCCGGGAGATACCACGGGGGGTGAAGAGGAGCCGGTAAAGCCTGCAGAACAGCTGCTTACAGCCGAACCGGAAGCGGCGGCTGCCACGGGAGAAAAACCCCTGGAAGGACCGGCTGCACCGGTACCTGCCGCAGAGAACGGGCAGGCCGGTCGCATCGACCCTGCATTTATGCCGGAGCCCGTAGCCTCGCCCCGGCCCGAAGTTCAGAGCGCAGAAGTACAAAGCAGCAGTCAGAATGCAAAACCCGGGAAGGAGAAACACTCCATCGAATATAATTTCGGCGGAATCCTTCTTAGCGTGGTAGGTGCGGTCTTTTTGATCCTGTCCATGGTCTTCTTCGGAAAGACCTACATGGACTCTCTGTCCCAGGGCCTGGCACTGTATATTCTCGGTGCTGTGATCTTCCTGTTTTCGGAGATCGTACTTGTAAAGCATTTGGAAAGCTTTTCGAAAGTGATCAGCGGCGTCGGTATCGGCGTGCTGTTTACGGCCACCATATTAAACTACCTGTATCTAAAGACCATGAACGGTGTGGCGGCACTGATCATTACATTGGTCATATCCGTTTTTACCCTTGTTTTTTCCAGGAAAAAAGACTCGGGGTTTTTACGGATCATCGGTATTTTGGGCTGTTATATTTCCTTTGCCCCGCTGCAAAGCTTTGAGGCGAAAAATGATTTTCTGATCCCCGTGATCATGCTGTTTATCGTAAATGTCCTGTATCTGCTGCTGCCGCCGAAAAAGGGCCGGCAGGCAGTACTGATCGTGCACAGCATAGCCAATGTACTTATGGTCATTGCTTTTTCCGTTATGCTGAGTCTTTCCGGGAAAGACATCCGGGAAGAGGTATGGATCCCTCTGGCAGTGTTCGTGGCGGGATTCCTTGTGATCAATGCACTGATCTGCAGAGGCGAAGCAACGCTGAAAAATATTCTTTCTACCTGCTGCGAGGTGCTGATCGCATTTGTACTGCTGCTGCTTTTTGCCGAATCGGATCACAGGGTCCCTGTCAGCGTTTTGCTTTGCATCTGTCTGGCTGTATGCTTTTGGATTGACAGAAAGCTTACGAAGATGCGCTGGATCCACCTGTACATCGGCAGCGCTGTCGTAGCGGGAATGATGATCGGCGAAGGAGAAAAATGGTTCCTGGTAACCGTGGCCGCCATCCTGTGCTGCTACAAACTGCTTTGCAGAAAAGAGGAGCTGGCCATTGCCAATCTGGTGGTATCCGTCATTGCTGCGCTTGTCTTTGTCAGATATGTAAAAGATCCTTCCAATATGCAGTTTTTGATCCTGGGGATCATGGTAGTATCCGTTTTCTTTGTGAAATTCCACAAAACGGCTATGGAGCTGATCCTTCTGGTGATGCTGGAAGCATTTGCCGTTTTCGGATTCGATCAGCTGGAGATCAGCGTCTCTCTGGGACTGATCTTCGTACTGCTGCATCTGTTCCTGCTGCGGGTATTTGATTATCTGCAGGATGAGCATCTGCGGGTGTTCACCGTAACCTCCGCGGTCTTTTCCCTGGTGTTTGCGCTGACGGCCATGGGCGTTGAAAAGATGAAATATCTGTCACTGACCATTGTGCTCCTTTCCGGTATTGCCATCCTGTTTTTACTTTTCGGCAAGACGTTCCGCCTGATGGGAGAGGGCAGCGAAAAGGCGCGGAATATGGCAGTGGCCATCTTCCTGACCTATATGATCCTGATCTACCGGATCGAAAAACCCGTCATAACCAGTATCCTCTTGATGCTGCTTGCCATCTCCGGCGTGGGAACGGGGTTTTTTATCAAACAAAAGCCCCTGCGGCTTTACGGCCTGTTCCTGGCCCTCTTTGTCTGTGCGAAACTGGTGGTATTTGATTTCTCCGATACCCAGGCTTCCGACAAGGTGATCCTCTTTGCCGTGGTAGGTCTTTTGGCCATCGGAATCTCCTACCTGTATTTAAGGCTTGAGAAGCAGACGGAGGTGTCTCAATAGGCTTGTCAAGCCCCGCGGGACTGTGGTATTATTTCATATGTACTGAGTAAGAAAAAAGTTAGAAGGAGCAAACAAACATGAGTCAGAATCTGACCGCTGAAACAGAAGAAAAAGAAGTGGTATCCCGCCATTTTATAGAGCAGGAGATCGACAAGGATTTAAAGGAAGGGGTGTATGATCACGTACAGACCCGTTTTCCTCCCGAGCCCAACGGATACCTGCATATCGGACATGCCAAGAGCATACTTTTAAACTACGGACTGGCCAAAGAATACGGCGGCAAGTTCAATATGCGATTTGACGATACGAACCCTACCAAGGAAAAAACGGAATTTGTGGATTCCATTCTGGCCGATATCAAGTGGCTGGGAGCAGACTGGGAAGACCGTCTGTTTTTCGCATCCGATTATTTTGAGCAGATGTATGAAAAGGCAGTTTTTCTGATCAAAAAAGGAAAAGCCTATGTATCCGATCTTTCTGCCGATCAGATCCGGGAATACAGGGGAACCCTGACAGAGCCCGGAAAAGAGGATCCTTTCAGCACCAGATCCGTAGAGGAAAACCTCACCCTGTTTGAGCAGATGAAAAACGGCGCCTTTGCCGACGGTGAAAAGGTCCTTCGTGCCCGGATCGACATGAAAAGCTCCAATATCAATATGCGTGATCCCATCCTTTACAGGGTTGCCCATATGACCCATCATAATACGGGTGATAAGTGGTGCATCTATCCCATGTACGACTTTGCGCATCCCATTGAAGATGCCATTGAAGGGATCACACATTCCATCTGTACTCTGGAGTTCGAGGATCACAGACCCCTGTATGACTGGGTTGTCAGGGAATGTGAATTTCCCAATCCTCCCAGACAGATCGAGTTTGCCAAGCTTTACCTTACCAATGTGGTAACGGGAAAACGATATATCAAAAAACTGGTGGAAGACGGCATCGTAGACGGTTGGGACGATCCGAGACTGGTCTCCATCGCGGCCCTTCGCAGGAGAGGTTTTACCCCTGCTTCCATTAAGCGTTTCGTAGAGCTTTGCGGTGTCTCCAAGGCGAACTCCTCAGCGGATTATGCCATGCTTGAGTATTGCCTGAGAGAAGATCTGAAGCTTGCCAAACCCCGTCTTATGGCAGTTCTGGATCCGATCAAGTTAGTGATCGACAACTATCCGGAGGGAGAAAGCGAAGAACTGGTGGCAGCCAACAATCTGGAAAACCCTGAGCTTGGTGAGCATAAGGTAACTTTCATGAAGGAACTTTACATCGAGAGAGAAGACTTTATGGAGGATCCGCCGAAGAAATATTTCAGACTGTTCCCTGGCAATGAAGTGCGTCTGATGCACGCTTATTTTGTAAAATGCACCGGTTTTGAGAAAGATGAAAACGGCAACGTAACAGTGGTTCACTGCACCTACGATCCTGTCACAAAAGCAGGCTCGGGCTTTTGTGAGCGTAAGGTAAAGGGCACCATTCACTGGGTACCCGCAAAGGGATGCGTGAAGGCCACTGCCAGACTGTATGAGAATCTGGTGGATGAGGAAAAAGGTGTCTACAACAAAGAAGACGGAAGCCTGAACTTAAATCCCGACTCCTTAAAGGTTTGTGACAATTGTCTGATCGAGCCTGCGGTAGCAGGAGCAAAAGCCTATGACAGTTTCCAGTTTGTCAGAAACGGATTTTACTGTGTAGACTATAAGGATACTACTGACGACCATCTTGTATTTAACAGGATCGTATCCTTAAAGAGTTCCTTTAAACTGCCGAAGAACTGATTCTGTAACGAGGGGGGCCTATGAGCTTACTGGACGGATTGGAATCCTTAGGACTTGGAAACGTCGAAAACCGCAGTATCTACGACGAACAGAAAAAGCCTGAGACAAAAAGAAAAAAAGAGGAAAAGAATGCGGCTGAAAAAATGAAGGAGGCGGATTTCCTCTTTGATAAATCCTATGAATGCCCGATCTGTGACCGCCCTTTTAAGGTGAAAACAGTTCGCGCCGGGAAGACACGTCTGATCGGAAGCGATTCGGACCTGCGTCCCAAATACGAGATCATCGACGTACTCAAATATGATACGGTGGTGTGCCCGCATTGCGGTTATTCGGCTCTGAGCCGGTACTTTAAGTATATGACAAACGGACAGGCCAAACTGATCAAACAGGAAATCTGCGAAAATTACATACCTCATAAATACAATGCGGATACTTATTCCTACGAAGAAGCCATGGAACGCTATAAACTGGTGCTGGCCAACGCGGTGGTAAAGCGGGCAAAGCCCAGTGAGAAAGCGTATATCTGCTTAAAAGCCGGCTGGCTTTTGCGGGGAATGGCTGAGCAGCTGAAGATCGGACCTGAATATATCAAAAAGAAGATCACCTATAACAGGCTGGAACAGGAATATCTGAAGAATGCCTATGAAGGCTTTTTATCCGCAAGATCCGCAGAACCCTTTCCTCTTTGCGGAATGGATGAGGCCACGGTGGATTATCTTCTGGCGGCCCTTTCCATACGGTTTAAGGACTTTGAGGTGGCTGAGCGGCTGATCACGGATATGATCACATCCAAATCCATCAATTCCAGAACTAAGGAAAAGGCAAGGCTTTTGAAAGAGGAGATGACGGCGGAGAAGAAAAAATTCCAGAAGGAAGAAGAAAAACGCCGGAAGGAAGAAGAACGGAAAGCAAAGAAAGCGGCTGAAAAAGAAGCCCTTGAGAATGCAAAAAAAGAAGGAGAAGAAGCGGATTAACCGTTTCTTCTCCAATTTTTTATCAGCTGCTGATAAAAGGCGGTTTTTGCGGCGAAGAAATATGGCTTTGTCCACAAAAAACCGATGCCGAAAGTCAGGATCGAAACCAGATACAGTCCCAGGAAGCTGAGCAGCAGCCGGGCATATTGCATCTTGTGCCCCATCATTAAAAGGGTGCTTCCTTCCAAAAGTTCCCGCAGGTTTGCATCCGGGTCGTCATTGATCAAAAAGAAGACCTGAGAATAATTGATCTGCAGGATCAAGGCATGAAGCAGTGCTGTGACCAGCATGGGGATGGAAAGCAATAACAAAAACCGATAGGAAAAGATCAGATAACAGGAATAGCATAACCAGAAGGGAATGGTCCGAAGCAGGATATGCAATCCGATCACAAGCTCAGCCTTCAGGGTCTTGTCGGAGTTTTGGAAAAAACCGGACATAACCAGCAGAAAGGGAGCTTCTTTTCCCCTTGCAAGCTGCAAATGCAGTTTGCAAAGCCCAACGGTAAACAGACCGGACATCAGCAAAAGGATGAATTCCACCAGTGCGAAAATGATAAACTGGGTATACCGGACAGGCGAAATGAGAACTCTGAAAAAATCGGAAAGGATCATCAGCATACCGCCTGCGTACAGATGGGCAAATAAAGGAACCGAATAATGACCAAGCAACTGCCCGCGGGCAGTTGCTTTGATTTTTGGATTAGAAAGAATTGTTTTCATACAGCTGCATCAAAGTTTATGCCGGGTAATAAGTCGGCATCAGCCTTTTTCCTCGCTTTTTGATAAGGATTCGACTCGTTGGTATATTGAATCCTTGTACTTGTCTCGCCTCCCGAAACATAGGTCCGTCCGCATTCGGGACACACCGCAGTCATGATCCTTACGCTGGCCTGCAGCACTTTGGCATTGCCGGAGGCCTCTTTTGCATAAGCATTGGCCACATGCTGCTGCTCATGGAACCTGACAAGGGAACCGGCAGCGCCGGGAGAAATATGGGTAGGAGCCTTGAAAGAAACATCTCCTTCGTTGGAGCCGTCCTGGTATTTGCGCTCGGCACAGGTTTGGCACTGGGCGGGAGAAGACTTTCGACCGGCAGATTTCACCGTGGAAGCGCCGGCGTTTTTGATGACGCCGCTGTCTTCCGCAGCCTCTGTTTTTCCGGTGGCTGCTACGTAAGGGTTATAAGTTATGGGAAGGGAAGTGGCAATGTTACCGATCCGCAATGACATAGGATCACATCCTTTCAAAACAGCAGCTATTGCTGCAGGGATGAAACCGGGTTGCCGGTGACCTTCCGGGCCAGATCATCCAAAGTAATGCCGTAGCTTTCTTCCAGTAATTCATCGTAGGTATAGCCATAGAGCAATTTGCTGGTTTCGTTAAGCTGGTCGCGATACTCCGGTGAAAACAGGAGCAGATAAAACATTCCGGCCGTCAGTACAAAGGAAGTGCACATTCCGCCGATGGCGGTAGCAACTCCGATCTTCGGCATCGTTTCCATTTTCAGCTTTTTTCCCTTTGAGAGGATAGCAAAAATAATACTTAATCCGCCCAGGGGAAAAGAAAAGAAAAACATGGGGCAGGTCACAAGAGACAGGATGCCCATGCACATGGATAAAACTGTAAACGCATTGCTCTTCATACGTTTAATATAGCATTGAAGGGGCATAATGTAAAGAAAAAAGAGGGAAGAGGGGCGCCTATTGCACCCTGTAATCATCAGAAATACCGCAGCTTCCCTGCAGGAAAAAGAAGTCTGTATCCGAATCCTTCCGGTCAAACAGATAACGATACTCCAGGATCCTGTAGGCATTGAGTGTTTCGCTGACAGGGCTGTCATTGTCTGCTACCTGCCACAGATTGCCGTCCTTGTCCAAACAGCCGAAGAAGCTGAGAGCGGGAACCTCTTTTTCGAAATCCAGCAGGAATTTCTGATAGCCTGTCATGGGAGCGCCGATGAGCTCCATCATGTTTGTGCTTAGCAAAGTGGGGCTTGTGACCACATCCTGCTGCTCGGGGATATCGTAATTGGCCCAGATCTTAAAGGGAACCGCAAAACGCTGCAGGGGCTTTTCCGGATCCGCCTCCGGGAAAACGGAGGGCTGATGATCTCCGAAGATTACGATCACAGTGGGCTGCTCTTCCTTTTCAAAATAGCGGATCAGGGATTCATAGGCCTTGTCCGACTCCCGGATCAGATTGGCATAAACGCAAAAATCCGTGCCTTCGCATCCCGGGCTTTCCACGGAAATGGGATATTCCATATTCTCAAACTTCGTACCGAAGGGAGAATGATTCTGCATGGTTACGTTAAACAGAAACATGGGGCCGGAGGCCTCTTTTTTATGCTGCTCATAAAGGCGGATCACCTGCTCGGCATCCGTTTTGTCGCTGATGTAGTTGCGAAGATATTCGGGATCCTCGATGATCTCCTGGGTGAAAAAACGCTGAAAGCCCAGATCTTCATAGGCGATGCGGCGGTTAAAGCACTCGGAAGTATAGGGATGAAAGGCCCAAAGATCTTCATATCCCATGGCGGCAAACTGATGGGGGAGTCCTGCCTCGGGAATGTCTTTTTTCATATAAGCCTGATAAGGGGCAACTCCCCCGGGCAGAAAGGCTTTGCTGTTGCCGGATAAAAACTCATATTCGGAATTGGCGGTCTGCCCCGCATGAATGGATACATACATGGTTCCGGAAATGCTGTTTTCCGAAAGAGACGAGAAAAAGGGCAGGGAGGGCGCGCTCTGGCGCTGGCCGTAGGTGGTTTCAAAATCGCTGAAAGCCTCATCCATGATCACGATCACATTGGGAGCCGCGGATATATCAAAAGAGGCGGGATCATCACTTTGGTAGCGTTGCATAATGGCATTTGCCGCTTCGTCGCTGTAGCCCGCCGGCTTTTGGGTGGGCAAAAGCGTGATGCTGCCTGTTATGGTCAGGGCGGATCCGTATTGTCTGTAGGCTGTTCCGGAGGAATATTGCAGATTGCGAAGGGCCAGGGAATTATCACCGGCGATGGAAAAAATCGTGATACCGGAAAGCAGGAGAAGGCCGCAAAGGGCTGCCAGCCTTGTTTTTAAGGAAGAAAAGATCTTATGCCGGGGAACAAAAAAGGTGACCCCAAGCAAAAGCAGCGTGGCAGCTGCAATGATCACGCTTTTCGGCGTGATCACGATGGGGTAATTGCCCGCGACTTCCATGGCTGAGCGCCATAATATAATATCCGATGCAAACAGTGCGCAGCCCCTGTCGGCAAGAACGCAAAGGTTGACAAGGGAAAAAGCCAGCCAGAACAGGGTGTGCAGGATCAGGCTCAGATGAAAATGGTTGGTCAGGACACACCAGAAAAAAAGCCCGCAGTAAAGTACCAACAGGTTTTCGGCTATGTGCCGGATGGAAAAACGGGCAGGATCGGATCCGAACAGCAGCTCTAAGATCAGAAACAGAAGCAGGGGAGCTGCCAGCATGGTGACAGTGCTGAAAATCCGGACATTTTTTTTGCTTCCGTCCTCCGGACGGTCTGTTACGTTATTTGACATTTTTTATGATACAAACGCCCGCAGAGCAGGCGAAATCCTTTCTTCTATAATAGGGTATGACAACAATGGTATTATACTCCGAAACCTCTTTTTTGCACAGAAAAAAATACTTTATTGCACTGCAGAATTGAAGCACAATATCTTGACGCTTGTCTTGAATGACGGTACAATATGTATTGGTTTTGTAAAAAAGATTGACAAATGTGTATGATTGTATTATTGTATCACTTGAGTAGTACAGTGATGCAGGATATTTATGGAAAGGTTTTGACACAATGGATGTTTTAGTGGATATGACGGATATCTGCAAGATCTATAACCCGGGTGAAAACGAAGTCAGGGCTCTTGATCATGTGGATGTCAAGATCAGCAGAGGAGAGTTCGTGGCCATCATCGGTCAGTCGGGCTCCGGCAAATCAACGCTGATGAATATGATCGGCTGTCTGGATATCCCCACTTCCGGGACCTATATCTTAAGCGGGTCCGATGTTTCCAAGCTTTCCGACGATGAACTGTCGGATATTCGAAACAGGGAGATCGGCTTTATCTTTCAGGGATTCAATCTGATCGCCAATCTGACAGCCAAAGAAAACGTGGAGCTTCCTCTGATATACAGAGGTGTTTCACAGAAAGAACGCCACACGCTTTCGGAAAAGGCATTAAAGAAAGTGGGACTGGAAAAGCGAATGACCCACAAGCCTTCGGAAATGTCCGGTGGTCAGCAGCAGAGAGTTGCCATAGCAAGAGCCATCGCCCAGGCACCGCCGGTGATTTTGGCAGATGAGCCTACCGGTAATCTGGATTCCAATTCCAGTAAGGAAATTTTGCAGATCTTAAAGGATCTTCATAAAGAAGGAAGAACCATCATTCTCATCACCCATGATAACGGCATAGCGGATCAGGCCAGAAGGGTGATCCGGATCATGGACGGTAAGATCGTGGATGATTATATGAATCCGGAAGAATCCGAAGAGCAGGAGCTTGAACCCGGAACGCAGGATGATCTGATGCAGGCACAGGGAGAGACGGCCTATGAAAGCGGAGCACCTGAGACGGCGGAAAGCGTCGGGCAGGAACCGGCGGAAGGCGTGGCTGCGGAGGATCCGGCTGCGTGGGAAAGTCCGGATGCGCTAAACCGGGGAGATGCGGAGAGTGCGGACGCTCAGCCTCACGCTCCGGCAGAAGAACCCCTGACCGCAGCGGAGGTTGTGGCTGCTTATAAGCAGGCTGGAGGCGCGGCCGCAGCAGAGCCGCAGACAGAGATGCAGACAGATCCGGCGACGGAATACACAACGGAAGAAACCGAGATCAAATATGTTGGCTATCCGAAGGAAAGTTAGATAAAAAAGGGAGGAAAAAATGGAAACGGGAAATCAGAAAAAAGCCAAAAAGGGTTTTAAATATGGTTGGATCATCATCGTGGTTTTGGTTCTGGCAGTGGCCATCGGAGCCATTAAACTGGTGCAGAAACAGATCGAGAAGATGACCGGAAAGGTCGGCGTCCCGGTGGCGGTGGAAACCGTTGGCACAGGCAGCCTGATGCAGCAGGTGGAGCTTTCCGGAAGCGTTGCATCAGAGGAGAGCAAATCCTACTTTGCCCCGGTTACCGCAAAGGTGGCTGCCTGCGATATCAAGGCAGGAGACATTGTAAAGAGCGGCGAGCAGCTTATGAGCTTTGATGTGGCAGATCTGGAACAGCAGCTTGAGGAGCAGAAGCTGCAGCAGAAGCAGGCGAAGCTTGGTGCGGACATCACCATCACCAATGTGAATGATACCCAGCAAAAAGCAGCCGAAGCAACAACGAACTTTGAAGAAGCAGAACAGTATGTGGCGCACTATTCCGATTTATGCGGCAAGATTTCCGCACAGCTGGCGGAAGCAAACCAGCTTCAGGAGCAGATCTCAACCATTTCCGCAGAAGTGAAGGAAGCGGAAAAGAAGCTGGAAAAGGATCCTGAAAATGAGAAGCTGCAAAAACAGATCAAAAAGAGCGGTGAAAAGCTGCAGGAGCTGAACAAAAAGCTCAGCGACATGGATGTGGCAGCCCTGAAGAGCTCTTATGAGATTTGCAGCGGAGATCTGGCAGAGTACAAAGCAAGAAGTGAGGAGTATAAGGCGAAAAAGGAGCAGGTGGATCCTGCAGCAGGTCTTGAGAAAGCACAGCAGGCAGTGACCAAAGAGATCGCTGACCGCTCCACGGATTCCCTGGAAGAAGATATTGAAGTGGCAAAGCAGGGTATCAGCGCAGATCTTGACGGCGTGATCACTTCTGCGGAGCCCCAGGCAGGTATGCTTGTGCAGGAAGGGACGCAGCTGTTTACGGTGCAGAGCACCAAGAAACTGAAGGTGACTATTCCCACGGGCAAAAACGATCTGGAAAAGATCGCAGAGGGTCAGAGTGCCGAGATCAAGATCGGTGAGAAAGAATACCAGGGAAGCGTTGCACATATCAGTAAGGTGGCATCCACCAATCAGAGTGGTGCGGTGACCGTGGATGTGGATGTACATATTGATAATCCGGATGATTCCATCATCATCGGAACGGAAGGAAAGGTAACCATCCATACCGCAGAGAAAAAAGACATCATCATGGTTCCCATGGTATGCCTGAACTACTCCAGTGAAAGCACCTTTGTATATGTGGTAAGAGACGGAAAACTGGTGAAGGCGGAAGTACAGACCGGTATCAATGATGACGAAATGATCGAGATCGTCAGCGGCCTTAATAAGGGAGATGAGATCGTTAAAAATGTAACCTCCGATATGGAAGAAGGAATGGATGTAAGCCCGACCCATGAAAATGAGGAAGGCACCCCGGACGGAGAAGATAAGAAGTAAGAATCATAGAGAAGAGGATGAAAGGCAGCAGAGGAGTATTATGACACAGGTATTGGAATATATCAAAATGGCCTTGATGAACATCAAGACCAATAAAGGCCGGTCCTTTCTGACCATGCTGGGTATCATCATCGGTATCTCCTCCGTGATCCTGGTGATCTCCGTGGGATCGGGAATCTCCAATGAGGTCAGCGGATCGCTGAATGCACTGGCCGGCGGACAGTTGTATTTTTATTCCGGATCGAGAGGAATGGATTCCGGAACAGATGAAGAGACGGTAATGTTTACCATTGATGATCTGACCGATATCCGGGAAAAGATCCCCCATATCAAGGGAGCATCCCCCATGTTTAGCAGCTACGGAACCGCAAACGGACCGAAAGGGCAGGGACTGACGGCTTATCTGTACGGTGGTACCGAATCCATGCAGTACCAGTATCAGGAGCCTATTATTGACGGAAGATATTTTACCAGAAGTGATTACGAAGCAGGATCAAAGGTGTGCGTGATCCGCGAATCCAGCGCAGTGTCCCTGTTCGGAACCACTGATGTGATCGGCAGTACCTTTGAAGTGGAACTGTACGGTATGACCATGGAATTTAAGGTGATCGGTATCAGACAGGATGCCGCATCCAGCAAGGTGATGAACCTGCTCATGAATTATGACGAAGTGGAAATGGAACTTCCCTACACGGTTCTGGGAGCATCCTTTGGTATCGATGTGGAGGAATTTGACGGATTCTACGTATATACCGACGGTCCGGAATATGCTACGGAAGCCGCATCCAGCATCCTTCGTTTCCTAAGGTCGAAATTCCAGGTGTCCGAGGAATCAAAAGCTATTCAGATGCAGGACTTTAATGATTCCATGGAACAGATCAACAAAATCCTGGATTATATCACGGCCTTCGTGGTATTGGTGGCGGCCATATCCCTGCTGGTAGGCGGTATCGGCGTTATGAACATTATGCTGGTGTCCGTAACGGAGCGTACCAGAGAGATCGGTATCCGCAAGTCGCTGGGTGCCAGAACCAAATCCATCATGCTGCAGTTTTTGTTTGAATCAGCCATCATTACCCTGTTAGGAGGCTTGATCGGTATCACTGTGGGGATCGTGGGAGCTACGGCGATCTGTAAGCTCATCGGCTTTACGGCCAGCGTTTCCCCTGTTGTGGTTATTGCCACCACCCTGTTCTCATCGGCGGTGGGACTGTTCTTCGGAATCTATCCTGCGAAAAAGGCTGCAAAGCTCAGCCCCATCGAAGCGCTCAGAAGGGAGTAGATTTTTTTCGGAATCTGTGGCATTATGATATGGTCTAAATAAATAGGAATGGATGGAATTGTGATGCCGCAGCAAAATGATACAGATAAATTGGAAACAAAAGTAAGCGATATGCAACAAAATGAAATGGCCGTGGAAACGGCTGATGAGGAAGAGGCAGCAGCAGACGGGGCGGAGGAAAACGCGCAGCCTCAGGTTACCCTTCCGGAGAATCCCCTTTATGAAGTGGATGTGCACATGAATACATCGGTGCTTTACGATTATATGCTAAAGCATACCTATTCATCACCCATGGGGCTTGTGGCCACTATATTGGGATTTATGAGCATTCTGTTCTTTGCAAAGGGTGCAGGGGTGCTTTATCTGGTGATCGGTATCATCATCATAGCCTATCTTCCCTGGAATCTGTTCCTGATCGCAAGAAAACAGGCTATCACCAATGAATCCTTCCAAAAGCCGCTGCACTATACTTTTGCGGAAGACGGCGTCTATATTTCCCAGGGGGATGTGGTACAGATGCAGGCCTGGGAGAACATGTTTAAGGCTGTTTCCACCCCGAGAAGCATTATTATTTACACATCCAAGGTAAATGCTTCCATTTTTCCCAGAAAGGACTTGGGAGACGGCGCGGCAACGGTGATCGAACTGATCTGCAAACATATGCCGCCGAAAAAGGTGAAGATCCGCCAGTAAAGAGATAAAACGCGCCGGATGGCAGCCGGCGCCATAAGCGAAGATGAAAACCGCAGTATACTTTACTGCGGTTTTGTGTTATATTGTATAGAGGTATGCTTATGCGAAAAATTACGGATTCAGAACAACAAACATATGAATTTGGCAGGCAGATCGGAGCAGATGCCAAGCCCGGACAGATCTATGCATTATCAGGAGATCTGGGGGTAGGGAAGACGGTTTTTGCCAAGGGATTTGCCCGGGGACTATCCATCGAAGAGGCGGTCAGCAGCCCTACTTTTACCATCATGCAGGTCTATGAAGAAGGCAGGCTCCCGCTTTACCACTTTGACATCTACCGTCTGGAAGAGCCGGAGGAGATGGATGAGATCGGATACGAGGACTATTTTTTCGGTGACGGCGTATGCCTGGTAGAGTGGGCAGATAAGATGCCGGAGATCATGCCAAAGGAAACGGTCTGGATCCGCATAGAAAAAGATTTGGAAAATGGCTTTTCCCGCAGAGTGATCCTGCTGGGAGAAGACGCAAAATGATCAGAGGTTAGTTATGTTACTGGCAGCAATTGAAAGTTCGGGACAGGTGGCATCCGTTGCGATCCTGCGGGATGAGACCCTGGTGGCCGAATACAGCATTGACTATAAAAAGACCCATTCCACCACCCTCCTTCCCATGCTGGAAGAGATCGTGGAACGGACGGAAATACAGCTATCGGACCTGGATGCCATCGCTGTTTCCTCCGGACCGGGATCTTTTACGGGACTTCGGATCGGATCCGCTACGGCAAAAGGACTGGGCCTTGCACTGGATATTCCCCTTGTGGAGGTGCCGACGCTGGAGGCCCTGGCCTATCAGTTTTTCGGCAGCCCGCAGCTGATCTGTCCCATGATGGACGCCAGAAGAGGGCAGGTTTATACAGGGCTTTACCGGTTTTCGGAAAAAGGAGAGCTTACAACTATTTTTCCCCAGGCGGCGATCCAGGCAGAACAGATCATTGAAAAGATTAATGAGATGGGTGAGAGCGTGGTCTTTTTGGGAGACGGAGTTGGCGTATACCGGCAGCTGATCGAAGAGAAGTGCAAGGTGTCGTATCTTTTCGCACCGCCCCATATGATAAAGCAAAGAGCAGGGGCGCTGGCAGCGCTGGCAGCGGTTTATTTGAAAGAGGGCAAGACTATATCGGCAGACCTTCATAAACCGGAGTATCTGCGGCTTTCCCAGGCTGAGCGGGAGCGAATGGAAAGGGAAAAGGGCCATGATTGAGTATGGCAGAATGGAAATCACCGACTGCGATATGGCAGCAAAGATGGAGGAGGAACTTTTTTCCGATCCCTGGAGCAAAAAGGCTCTGGAGGATGCCATACTGCGCTGTGACTCCTGCTACAGGGCAGCCAGAGAAGACGGAAAGCTGATCGGCTATTGCGGGCTGTATCTGGTGGGAGACGAAGGCTATATCAACCAGGTGGCGGTCACAGAGGAAAGACAGGGCAGAGGCATTGGCAAAGAGCTTCTTTCGTCCCTGCTTTCGGCGGCAGCGGAAAAAGGTATGAAGGCCTGCAGTCTGGAGGTGCGCACGTCCAATCAGAGAGCGGTGAGACTGTATGAGTCTCTGGGATTTGAGAAAGACGGGGTGCGGCCCGGGTTTTATGATCATCCCAAAGAAGATGCTTACATTATGTGGAAAAGATGATCGCCCATCAATAAATGTTACGGAGTAGTTTTATGCTGGATGTTTGTTTACTGGGGACCGGCGGAATGATGCCCCTCCCTTACCGATACCTGACAAGCCTTATGGCCAGATATCAGGGAAAAAGTATTCTCATAGATTGCGGCGAAGGCACACAGATCGCCATGAAGAAAAAGGGATGGAGCCCCAAACCCATTGATATCATGTGCATTACCCATTATCATGCGGACCATATCAGCGGTCTGCCGGGAATGCTCCTTACCATGGGTAATGCAGACCGGACGGAGCCGCTTCTGATGATCGGACCCAAGGGACTTTCCCGGGTGGTAAACGCCCTTTGCGTAGTGGCCCCCCAGCTGCCCTTTGAGATCCGTTTTCATGAAATCACATCCCCGGAAGAGACCATCGATTTCGGAGATTTTTACATCGAAGCCTTTAAAGTCAACCATAACGTGACCTGCTACGGATACAGTATCGTAGTACGGCGGGCGGGGCAGTTTCAGGTGGAAAAGGCAAAAGCCTTAGGTCTTCCGGTACAGCTTTGGAACCCGCTGCAAAAAGGAGAAACGGTGGAGTTTGAGGGTAAGACCTACGAACCCTCCTGCGTCATGGGAGAGGAGAGAAAAGGCATACGGGTTACCTATTGCACCGATACCAGACCGACCCAGTCCCTTAGGGAACATGCAAAGGGTGCGGACCTTTTCATCTGCGAAGGCATGTACGGAGATGATGAAAAGGCGGAAAATGCGAAAGAACATAAACATATGATGATGGACGAAGCTGCGTCCATAGCAAAAGAGGCGCAGGTAAAGGAAATGTGGCTGACCCATTACAGTCCGGCGATGCCCAAACCCGATCCGTATATGGACAGGATCCGGGGGATTTTTGACAGGTCCGTTGCAGCAAAAGACGGACAGAGTGTAGAGCTTGGATTTGAAGACTAAAATGCAGGAGCGGATCCTGCAGTAAAATACAGAAAGGAGGTGCACCGCTTGAAACGATTTCAGGGAATCAAAGGGATCATAGTTCTGGTTTTTCTCGTTGTTCTGATCGTGGGATATTATTACTATATCTCCAGCAGCGGCGCCTCCAGAAGTGAAGAAGATATACCGGAAGATGCCCAGATCCTCTCGGCTACCCAGCAGGCACTGCTCAGGGATCTGGACACCAACTACCCCCCCACACCCAGGGAAGTGGTCAAATATTTCAGTCAGGTAACACAGTGCTTCTACAATGAAGACAACACCACGGAAGACGTGATCGCGCTGGGAAAAAAGATCCGTCAGATCTACGACAGCGATCTGATCGCCAATCAGACGGAGCAGGATTATCTGGATGCACTGCTTTTGGATGTGCAGGACTATAAGAACAACAACAGGATCATTGCTTCCTTCTCCCCGTCTTCCAGCGTAGATGTGGAGACGTTTACGGAGGACGGAAGAGACTGGGCCAGACTGTACTGTCAGTACGGCATCAGGCAGGGAGAGCTTTTGTATAACGCGGAAGTGGTCTTTGTTCTTCGAAAGGATGAAGATGATCATTACAAGATCTTCGGCTGGAAAAAGCTGGAAAACCCCAATGACAAATCCATCGCAAACTGACGTCTGCAGATGCTGCGGATGATCGGTTTGCGATATTTCATGAGAAAAGAAAACAGAACGGAAGTATGAGAAATGAAAGACAGGGATAAACAGACAAAGAAAGATGTGCTGATCCTCGGGATCGAAAGCTCCTGCGATGAAACCGCAGCCAGTGTGGTAAAGAACGGAAGGGAAGTGCTGTCAAATGTGATCTCTTCCCAGATCGACATCCACACCCTCTACGGCGGCGTGGTGCCTGAGATCGCTTCCAGAAAACACATGGAGCGGATCAATCAGGTGATCCGCCAGGCGCTTTCCGAAGCAGGCATAACACTTTCCGATCTGACGGCGGTGGCCGTTACCTACGGACCGGGACTGGTGGGAGCGCTTCTGGTGGGAGTATCGGCGGCAAAAGCCATAGCCTATGCAGCCGGACTGCCTCTGGTAGGAGTACATCACATCGAGGGGCATATCTGTGCCAATTACATTGAAAATAAGGATCTGGAGCCGCCCTTCGGATGTCTTGTGGTATCCGGCGGACATACCCACCTTTTGCGGGTGGCGGATTACGGGAAATATGAGATCCTGGGAAAAACAAGAGATGATGCGGCAGGGGAAGCCTTTGACAAAGTGGCAAGAGCCATCGGACTGGGATACCCCGGCGGACCGAAGATCGATAAAGCAGCCAAAGAAGGCAATCCGGAGGCCATTGTCTTTCCCAGGGCAAAAGTGGACGGCAGTGAGTATGACTTTTCCTTCAGCGGCCTGAAATCAGCGGTATTGAACTATTTAAACGGCGCCGCCATGAAGGGGGAGAGCATCGTGACAGAAGATGTTGCGGCCAGCTTCCAGAAGGCTGTAGTGGATGTGCTGACAGACCACAGCGCGGCAGCGGTGGATGAATACGGATTCAAAGCCTTTGCCATTGCAGGGGGCGTAGCATCCAACAGCGCTTTGCGAGGCAGCATCCAAAACATGTGTGACAAAAAAGGAATTCCTTTTTATATGCCCAGTCCGGTATTCTGTACGGACAATGCGGCCATGATCGCCGTGGCGGGGTACTATGATTATATGGCCGGAAAACGCAGCGGGACAGACCTGAATGCCTGTCCGGCGCTTCGTCTGGGTGAACATTAGTTGCTGCAATGCAGCAGATAAGAAAAAAGTGACGCCGAATGGGAGCGTTACAGACAGGAATAAAGAAATGCAGGAAACGGGAAAAAACAAAACCGCGGCGGTTGTGCTGGCAGCAGGATCGGGGAAACGTATGGGAACGAAGGAGGCCAAGCAATATCTGCTCCTTCGGGACAAACCGGTATTATATTATGCCTTGGATGCTTTTGAAAAAAGTGATGTGGACGACGTGATCCTTGTCACCGGTCAGCAGGATATAGAACGCTGCCGGGAAGAGATTGTAGAGCGGTATGGCTTTACCAAAGTGCGCAGGATCGTAGCAGGGGGCCGGCAGCGGTACGATTCCGTGGCAGAGGGTCTGTTTGCCCTTTCGGAAAGCTACGGAGAGGAGCCCGGCAACATTGTACTGATCCATGACGGAGCAAGACCGTTCTTAAGCAGAAAGCTCATCGAAGGACTTGTGGCAGAAACAAGAAAGTATCCGGCCTGCGTCACCGGGACGAAGGTGAAAGATACCATAAAAGTAACGGACAAAGAAGGCTTTTGTCTGGAAACCCCGGACAGGGAAAGCCTTTGGGCGGTGCAAACTCCCCAGGCATTCTCTTTTCCCCTGATCTTAAAGGCCTATCAAAAGCTGGAAGAAAACAGGGAAAAGCTGATAAAAGAAGGGGTATCCGTAACCGATGATGCCTGTGTTTGTGAGCTTTTTACCGACTGCAGGGTAAAAGTGATCCCGGGAGATTACCTGAATCAGAAACTGACCACCCCGGAAGATCTGCTGCTGGCAGAGACGATCCTGGATGCGGTTTTGGGATCCTGAAAAGAAATCAAAAACAAAATATTGTAAAAAATCAATAAATCAGTCACAAAATATTGTATTTTGCCCTCCTTATGTGCTATAATTTCACAAGCGGCAATAGTGCCGAATAAAACTCAGGAGGGTAATAGAATGAACAAAACAGAACTTGTAGCAGCTATGGCAAAGAAAACAGGTCTTTCTCAGAAGGATGCGGATAAGGCAGTTAAGGCTTTCACCGAGGAAGTATCCAAAGCTCTGAAGAAGGGCGACAAGGTTCAGCTGATCGGCTTCGGTACCTTCGAAGTAGCTAAGAGAGCAGCAAGAACCGGACACAATCCTGCAACCGGCGAAGCAATCAAGATCAAAGCTTCCAAGCAGCCTAAGTTCAAAGCTGGACAGGCTCTTAAGGATGCTGTTAACGGCGCTAAGAAGAAATAATTTACTTTACAATCAGACAGTATGAAAACGCACCGCATTTGCGGTGCGTTTTCTGCTGTCATGGGATAAGGATCTATGATACAATAGGCAGGAATACAGGAATGACGAGGCAAAATAAATGCTAATCAAGAATCAGGAATATGAGATCACAATTGAAGATTTCGGAAATGACGGTGAAGGGATCGGCCATATTGACGGTATCGCGGTCTTCGTAAAGGATGCGGCCAAAGGAGACAGGGCTGTTGTGCGCATTACCAAGGTAAAGAAAAACTATGCCTATGCCAGACTGATGCAGATTATCGAGCCGTCGCCCATGCGACAGGAACCGCCCTGCCCCCATGCAAAAAGATGCGGGGGATGCAGTCTGATGCACATATCCTACAAGGATCAGCTTGCATGGAAGCAGGAAAAAGTTAGCCAATGCTTACAACGGATCGGTGGAATAGAAGATCCTTCATCTTTAATGGAACCTGCAGTGGGACTGCCGGATGACAGCAACGGACTGCGCTACCGGAATAAAGCACAGTTTCCTGTGGGACGCGGTAAAGACGGTGAAGTGACCATAGGCTTTTACGCAAGGCATTCCCACGATATCATTGATACGGACACCTGCCTGCTTCAGCCTGAGATCTTTGATCAGATCCTGCAGACCTGCCGGGAGTTTTTACAGGAAAACCGGATCGAACCCTACGAGGAGGAAACCGGAAAAGGCCTGCTTCGTCATATCATGATGCGAATCGGACAGGCTACGGGACAGATTCAGATCTGCTTTGTGATCAACGGAGATGCCATCAGAGTAAAGGGTGAAAAGGCCTACGTAAAAGAAGACGGATCCGCAGGATGCTTTACAAAAACAGAAGAAAAGCTGGTTGCAACCCTGCAAAAGACAAAAGGGATCGCCAGTATCGTGGTCAACAAAAATACGGAGCGCACCAACCGGATTCTGGGAAGCAGCGTAAGAGTTCTTTGGGGAAGAGAAATCATTGAAGACCGGATCGGTGATATATCCTTTGATATCGGCCCCCTTTCCTTTTATCAGGTCAACCCCACCCAGACAGTCAGGATGTACCAAAAGGCATTGGATTATGCAGAGCTTACCGGCAAAGAAACCGTATGGGATCTGTATTGCGGGATCGGTACCATCTCCCTGTTTTTAGCCCGCAGGGCAGATACGGTATGCGGCGTTGAGATCGTGGAAGAAGCCATAGAAGATGCAAGGAAAAATGCTGAGAAAAACCATATTTCCAATGCCCGCTTTTTTGCGGGAAAGGCAGAGGAGATCCTGCCGGAACAATATGAGAAAAATAAGATTCACGCAGATGTGATCGTGGTGGATCCTCCGAGAAAAGGGTGCGATGAAAGGGTGATAGACACCATGCTTAAAATGAGACCCGATCGCATTGTTTACGTCAGCTGTGATCCGGCCACACTGGCCCGTGATATCAAGCTGCTGTCAGAAGGAGGCTATGAACTGAAAAAGGCCTGCATATTCGATAATTTTTGCCAGAGTACACATGTGGAGACGATAGTACTTTTACGTAGGAAAACAGATTTGTTTTGGAAAGATAACTTTGATTGACTGAATTCAGACAAATTGATATAATACAAAAAAGGAACGCAAATCCCTAAATGTATAAAAAGGAGCGGCGTATGTATATTAACAGATCTTTGGAAAACAAAGTAGAATACATGGCTGATCACTTCCCGGTTATTCTGGTATCGGGGGCAAGACAGGTTGGAAAGACAACTTTACTTAAGAAAATTACGGAAGGCAAAAAGGCCATACAGTATGTAACTTTAGACCATCCCAGGGTACGCAGGCTGGCGAAAGAAGATCCGGAACTGTTTCTTCAACAGTACAGTGCTCCGGTGATCATTGATGAAATACAATATGCCCCGGAATTATTACCATTTATAAAGATTAAGGTTGACGAAAACAGACAGAATGGAATGTACTACCTCACCGGTTCTCAAATGTTTCATATGATGAATAATGTCAGTGAGTCATTGGCCGGAAGAGTTGGGATACTATCGATGTTTTCTTTTTCCAGAGCGGAGATCGAGAGCAGGGAAAGCATTCCGTTTCTACCTTCAAGAGTAAAGAATACAGTTTCGGACGATAATATATCTGATATCTTTGGGAAGATAATGAGAGGCAGTATGCCTCAGCTTGTATGTGATAGCAAACTCCTGGCAGATGATTATTATGGATCATATATACAGACTTACATAGAGAGAGATATCCGAAATCTGGTGAATATAAAGGACGAAGGGAAGTTTACGAAATTCATTTCATGTGTAGCAGCCAGAACAAGTCAGGAAGTGAATTTGGCGGATATAGCGAAGGATGTGGAAATCGACAGAAAAACGGCAGACAGCTGGCTCTCCATCCTGGTTACTTCGGGAATTGTAGTGTTACTTCATCCGTATTCCGGAAATACGATAAAACGGATAATTAAGCGTCCCAAAATGTATTTTATGGATACGGGGCTGGCTTGTTATTTAAGTATGTGGAACAATGCAAGA
>JAIKWF010000042.1 GCA_024685005.1 Lachnospiraceae bacterium | reverse complement strand
TTTGAACTTGGGTTTAAGGAATTGATTTTCACAACGAAACCGGAAGTTATGAGAATTGGATATAGCCTATATAAACGTTTGGGATACGAAGAATTATCAGAGGAAAATGGTATTGTATCAATGAGGATAGATCTTAGCAATGAAGATACTTTATGGAAAGATTCAAAGAAATCCAAAATCGGATATGATATATTTACAATGGACAAAGCGAAGAGGTAAACAAAAGCCTCGGATGCCGAGTCCTTTTCTTTTGCAAAAGAAAACAGCACACATTATTATGAAGTTGATTTTCTGTGCAACCAAATCTTACATAAAAGTGATATAAATGTAAGCTTTGGTTGGTGGACTACCGATAAATGCTGAAATATAATAATGTTAATAAAAGTTGCAAATGTGGTATAATACAGAAAGGTGGCAAAAGGATGAATAATCATAATAGTGGTAGAAAGCATTACCTTGACAATATCCGTTGGATCACGGTGGTTCTGGTGGTCATATATCACGTGCTTTATATGTACAACGGACAGGGGATCCCCGGCGTTTTGGGAAAGATCACAGATCATGAAGTGCAATATTGGGATCTGTATCAATACGCTGTATATCCCTGGTTCATGTTCCTGCTGTTTATTGTATCCGGGATCAGTTCAAGGCTCTATCTTAACAGCCACAGTGAAAAGGAATTCATAAAGAGCAGAACAAATAAACTGCTTGTACCTTCAACAATAGGACTTTTGGCATTTCAGTTTATCCAGGGATACTTTAACGCGGCACTGTCTACAGATGCAAAAGCGATGCTTCCTTCGCTTCCTTTTATTGGGGCATATCTTATCCTGGCGCTCAGCGGAACCGGAGTGCTTTGGTATATTCAGGTTCTTTGGTTATTTTCCCTTTTGCTTGTACCTGTAAAAAAAATAGAAAAGGACAGACTTTGGACTTTGGGGGGAAAGACCGGTATCATCGCGATCCTATTCATGACAGCTCTTGTATTTGGCGGTGCACAAGTACTTAATACGCCCATCATATGTGTATATCGTTTCGGATATTATGGGGTTGCCTTTTTCCTCGGATACTTTGTTTTTTCACATGATGAGGTGATAGAAGTATTGAAGAAGTGGTTCTTAGCGTTTCTTGCCGTAGCCGTTATCCTGGGTTTTGCATTCTGCTTTAAATACTTCGGAGAAAATTATGCGGATGCTCCCGTTAACAGATATCTTCTCTTTACATCATTCGGATGGTTTGCTTCAATGGCATTTTTGGGAGGAGCGGCAAAATATCTGGATTTTACGAATGCGTTTGCAGGGTTTATGAGCAGGCACAGTTTCGGATTATACATATTTCACTATCTGGGTATATCCATGATCGCAGTATTGATCGGAGCCCGCCATATTCTTCCGGCGGCGTTGGTTTATCTGCTTTCACTTATATCCGCATTTGCCACCTCATATATTTTGTATGAGCTGATCTCCAGGATCCCTTTCTTCAGATGGGCGGTACTGGGAATCAAAAAAGAAAAATAGGAGCATCATATGTTTAGCGAAAATCTTGTTCAAATGCGAAAACTATTATCCATGACACAGGAAGACCTGGCAGAAAAGGTTGGTGTTACCAGACAGGCGGTAGCAAAATGGGAATCGGGAGAATCTTTCCCGGATCTGGAAAAAAGCAGACTGCTGGCTGAGGCATTGGGTGTCTCATTAGATGAGCTGGTCAATCATGAACCGGAAGACAATCTCGGACTGGGACTTGCACCGAGGGGGAAGCATCTGTTCGGTATGGTGACTGTGGGAGATAAAGGACAGATCGTGATCCCTGCAAAGGCCCGAAAGCTATTTGATATATCGCCGGGTGATAATCTTGTTGTTTTGGGAGACGAGAATCAGGGTTTGGCACTGATCAAAGCAGAGCATTTCCTATCAATGGCCAATATGATAAATAAGCTGAGCAAAGCAAACAACAAAAAAGTTAGCGAAGGCTAACATGGAATCATGTATCCAGCCCGGCCTGGTGAGCCTGCGAGTGCTGAAGAGGTCTGGGGATGTTGTAAAGCTTTCCGTCCTTGATCAGTTTGGCACCTGTTTGATGGTAGTAGAATGATATCCCGTTTTCTACGCACTGCCCATGGAGATCCTCTACCCAGGCATAATCGCATACTCTGGCATCGCGCCCGGATTCTCCTCCGGCGGATACATGTTTGATGACCGGCGAGCCGTCCGATGATCTGTATTTTTCGATATAGGGCTGAAGGTTAACGCTACTCAGTATGGGCTCTACCATAACGGCATGATGATAGAGCGGAAGAGACAGGTAGACCGGCAGGCGCGCATCGACCATATCCTGGTTTTCGCAGGTGACGGCTATGGTGACGTGTGAAAACTCATCGCCCCAGCCGGCAGGCAGATGGTCAGCAATGCGCTGCGGCCTTTTGGTGATCATAAAGAAGGTACAATCCGAGCGCTCATGCATCATATCCCAGGCTTCATCCCGCCACTTGTCCGCATCAGGATGAAAGAAATCTGAGGAAAAGCAGGTGAAGATATGAGATCCTTTTGGGATCTTATACAGGCCCTTATACTTGCCGGATCTGAGTCTTTTGACCGGAAGGTCAAAGCTGTCTGTTTTGTAAACGACCGAAGGGTCCTTGCCGATAGCTTCGTCGCGCCGGTACATATAGCAGTGAAGACAGCCTGTGCTGGCTTTGGTGCAGCCATGCCACAGATTCCAATTCAGTGTCATGGGCGGGCGCGGATCAATATTCATTTCTTCTGGAAATAATGATAATTGTTCCATTGCTTTTTAATCAGTCTGCTTCTAAAAACCATCGGTTGTTTTCTTCATAAAACAACCGGACCTGCTTCCCACATATCATGCAAAGATACAGAATGCCTGCGCCGCCGCCTTTGCGGGTAGAGTTGCGTTCTATTTTTTTGATCTTATCAATTGCGTATTTCCTGCCATCTTCCCATACAAGGTAGCGCGGCCGAAGCCTTCCGTCGGCGGTAAACTCAGCGCCGACATCTACGTAGATCTTACATCCGATTCTCTCAGGCATAACAGACTCCTTTCCGTCAGGCAATCCTCAGCTGCATATCTTCCGGAAGACAGGCTCTGTCATCAATATAGTAATCGCAGGTGATCTTTCGGGAATTATTCCCATACATGGATACGATCTCCGGGAGATTATCATTCACGGCATCAAATTCCAGACCCTGCTGTTTGCACCAAAGGACAGCATTATCCAGCGGCTCTCCGGCACGACAGGTCCAAAGGATCAGTTTGTTTCCCTGCTTTTTCCATTCCTTCAGATAGGCGATCAAAACTTCGTTTGGATCACCAAGCTCAGGCCAGTTGCTATAACACAGTGTACCGTCAAAATCGACAGCGATGATCTTATACTCTATCATACGAAAACCCCCTTTTTTACTGAAGTTTCAGCGATATCAGCACTTTTTTATGCGATTTTACGTGTGCCGAAAATGACTGCTTTTCGAACGTATGGTTGCATAACTATAATAGAACATACATTCGAAAAACGCAACCGCTAGATGTGGGATGAAACGCGGATTGGGAACACATGTTCTTGGTTTAGCTCTTTTTTTTGCGCTGTGTTACAATAGGCGAATAAGATTTTTAAAAAACTATTGACTCTCACGTTCCGTCATAGATTACCATGGGTTCATCAAGAGACAGGAGGACAATCATGATGAAAACAGTAAAGGAAGTATCAGAGCTTACAGGTATCTCGGTGCGCACGCTTCATTATTACGATGAAATCGGTCTTTTCAGACCAACTGAAGTTAAGGAAACGGGATACAGGTTTTATGACGATAAAGCTATTGAAAAGCTTGGACAGATCCTGGTGTTCCGCGAGCTGGATCTTCCCCTTGCGGACATAAAACTCATTATGGATAATCCTGATCTTGATCGCAGCATTGTTCTGGCGAAACAGCGTGATATGCTCTGCTTAAAACGACAGAGGATCGAGCGCATCATCGCCGGCATTGACGAAATGTTGAAAGGAGATCAAAACATGGATTTAACGGTATTTGATGAAACGGAGATTCGCTCTATGTTCACCGATATGCTTCAGAACATGAATGAATCGCAGAAGCAGATTTTTATTGATCATTATGGAAGTATCGAAGCATGGGAACAGCATATGATGGAGGCTGCTTCAGATGAAAAGGTTCAGAAGAACTACGCGAAAGTAGTAGAGTGGTATGGTGGCAAGGAGGAAGTAAAGGAATCTTTGAAGAACCCGCCAAAGTCGGAAGTGTTTTCTGCATATCAAAAGAGAATCGACGATATCCGGAAAAGAATCGCCGAGAAGAAGGGGATGGACGTTACTTCATTTGAAGTTCGTCAGCTGATCGGTGAGTATGATTTCGTAGCAAAGCAGCTGTATCAGGTTAAGGACGCGCAGCCGCTTCTGCGGGATATCGCAAAGGGGTATCGGAAAAATGAAGAACTGATGAAGGGCGTGGACGCAGTTTATGGAAGCGGGTCCGCAGAATATATCGGAGAGGCGATAGAGTCATTCTACACATCCCCAAGCAAGTTTGAACGGTAAAGAAACTGAGTTGAACTAAGAGATTCATCCGGATGACGGAATCAGACGGGACTATGAGATTTGTCCGGAGCAAGAAATCAGCTGAGACAAAGGGAATGGTCGGCATCATCTGCCGACCATCTTTTCTTTCGCCGGTATGCAGTTTTGAGTTTCATGTCACGAGTGCCGGCATTCATTTCATACATTCATACGCCGCCTGTGTTTCTTCTGCGGTTGCGCCGCTGACGTAGTAGTTCGTGCCGTCTTTCGTCACGATGTGGATGTAGAGATTTTCCTGAGGTGCAAGAAAAACCTTGCAGCCGTTTTGCCCGTCCACGATAAAATCGCCCTTGAGCAGGTTGTCCATGCCCACACCTTTTTTGCGCAGCAGGGTATGCTCATAGATATCATCACGAAGTTCAATTTGATCGATCATATCTGCCGTGATCACATACTCATCTTTCAGCTGGTGGCAGATCAGCGCTTCGTTTTCACTTCGCAGGCTGATGGGCGTTGCTTCTACGAGGCCTACATAGATCAGCGAAACAAAGACGTTCATCAAAAGAAGAAGCGTGACTATACCGATCGCTTTTCCCACAGGATGTCCGATGTTGATGGTGCTGCCGATACCGGCGCGTTTCTCCACCAGTACGCGATGATCATTCGGATTGCAGTAGATCATGCCGCCCAGCCAGCATTCATCATCATCCGTGATCACGGTAGTTTCCTTTTGGTAACGCGCTTCGATTTTCCTTCCTCTTCTGACAAATACAGCCATCCCGGCCACCATCAGGATCAGATACAGAATCAGAAAAATTGTGGCCAGCAGATTGGAATAGGAGAGCAAAAGAGTAATGGCGCAGGCCAGCATATATGCGTCATTTAGCCAAAGGAATGCAATAAAAATATCCGCCCAGTTTTTCTTTTTTGCCCTGTTATAATTTGCATTGATATCACTGTCTGTGGAGATCACATCATTTTTCATGCGGTCCATTAAAAAGCCGCAAAGCGTGATCAAAAGTCCCACCAGAAACATGGTCGCTGCCAGGACGGTGCCAAAGAAGCTGCCGGGTGCATAAGCTTTGAAACGGATCACGCCAAGATCCGTTAAAAAGAGCAGCCCCATGATCAAAAGACCTGCCAGGTTCGGAAAAATGACAGGAGCGGCTTTGAGTGCATGCACATTGCCTGCGGTCTTTAAGTCCACGTAGCTGATACCCTTTTCCCGGGTGAGCCCCAGACTTTTTTTTACGGTCATCATTTCCTTATGTCCCAAAAGGAAAGGCACGATTATGATGAAGATGGCGATGAAGATGAAGCTTGTCCAGATAAAGGTCTGCAGGAACATTCCGTGCAAAAGCATCAGCATCACGGCGATGAGTGTGATGGCAAGGGAGATCAGAAGCGCTCTCTTCCGGCCTTTTTGCGTGATGGCTTCCACCTCTTCTTTTATGCTATTCTGCAGGAATTCTTTTCGATTGGTCAGACCGAAGACCTGCTTTCGCTCACTCCACTTTTTCGGATACAGATAAAAAAACATGATCCATATCGTCGGTACAAGGCAGACAAACATTGTGATTCCAAAATATAAGTTACTCATGATGATTCCTCCGTCACTCACCGTAAAATTCCTTCACAAGATCCAGGAGTTCCTTGCGGGGCACGCCGGAAATTCTGGCCTCTGATACGATCCGCTTCAGCTCGGTTTTATTCATCTCGCTGATGCTGCCCTGCTGCTCGATCCTGCTTCGCACCCGGGCGCCGTTTTTGCGGTCCGTCATAATATAGCCTTCCGTTTTTAAAAGCTGGTAAGCTTTGCTAACTGTCATAGTATTGATGCCGATTTCGACAGCCAGTGATCGGACTGTGGGAAGCTGCTCGCCGCCTGTAAGAGACCCGTCACTGATCCCCATGACAATCTGGTTTCGTATTTGCTGATAGATCGGAACATCCGATAATTCATCGATCCGTATGATCATGTTGGTTCCTCCGAGTATATACTTTATAGCTCCATTTTATGTATTACATTCATTACATTTTCATATCTTAATATCTGACATTTTATGGCATGCAGGTTCTGCTTTCCGATTCTTCGCACTGATATAGATGGCCAGTGCTGCCAGCGGCAGGCCGGATAAGATGCCCACCAGACTCGGCCCTAAGATCATGCGGTCACTGTACTCCGGCTTCAGAAGATATGCGTAGATCGTCCATGCATCTATAGCACCGTGGATCAGTGCCGGCATCAGGATGGTTCCTGATTTTTCATAGACATGGTCTGTCAGGATTCCGAAGAAAACGGTAAAGATGGGAAAGATAAACAGCCCCAGCACCGGTGCTCCGAAATAATCGGTTCCATATTCAAAGCCTGCTAAGATCATGAGTGGCCAGTGCCATGCACCCCAGATCACACCGCCGATGACCCGGCCGGTGGTTTTTCCGAAACGTTCTTTCAGATAGGGATAAAGAGCACCTCGCCAGCCGACTTCTTCACCGATGGCAGTCAGGATATTGAAGATGGGGGCTGTGGTCAGAGACATGATAACCGATATGATCAGATAGGTCTCTATGGTAAGCCCCTGGGCCTGCAACTGCGCCATGCCGGCTTCGCCGAGAGACTGCCGCATGGTTTCAAAGCCTGTATCCAAATGGGAAGGAAAGATGGAAAAGTACAGCAGCGCGCCCGCAAGGGAAAGCAGTGCCGGCATCCAAATGGAGAAGGCAATCCATTTCAGGTTCTTTTTGATCTGCGGCTTCCATCCCATATTGCGAAATGAAATCCTTGCAATGAGGACACCCAGCAGGGGCATATACATGTTTACTATGGTCAGGATACCGAAAAGAGACCTTCCGGCAGGCGTTCCCTGATTTGCAAAATAAGCTGCAATGGCCTGCAGGATCCATCCTCCGGTAAATGCTACGATTATGAATATGATGATCTGTTTTTTGCTGATGTTTTTATTCATAATGATACCTCCGAATTGTTTGGCATTTTTCGGTGCTTTGTATGTTTTGTATTACCTCTTATAATACAGACGATACAACAAAAAAACTGTATTGTCAATACTTTTTTTGGTTCTATTTTTTCCGTTCGGGTTTTTCAGCTTATTCTGTCTTTTTTGAGATTTTTTGAAATTTCTTGTTGACAATGATAGGGGAGTGTGATAAGTTACCCTACGAGAGAAGTGCCTGTCTCTCTGTTTTTGGTACCAAAGATCAGAACCGAGAGGGTTCAGATGATCTGCAGAAGCGAAAGCAGAGAGATGGGCATTTTTCATAAAATGAGTTTCAAGACAGCGAGGATAGGATACAAATGAGAGCGCAGATAACAAGTAAACAGAATAGTTTATTCAAAGCATATTCAGAGAATATGTTTATTCAGCTGCGTCCGCTTTTTTCCGCACCCGCAGAAGTACTCTATGATCATATTGCATCATGGACACAGCTTGAACAGGCAGAACGATTGCGATGTTAGGGGTAGTAAACTTTTTTACAATATCCAAACCATGCGATCGTCTGTAGGAAAACCGACAGGCGATTTTTTTATTGAGCAAGTAGAGAGAAACAGAAAACAGGCACTTCTAAATCTCGAAAGTTCAATACTAAATACAAACTCGGAAAAAGGAAGTATAAAGCAATGATAGAGATCAAAGGAAAAGTGAATACAGCAATCTGCTACGCAAAGGTGGTAGAGGATGAAGCAATAGAGCAGATCAGACGCATGTGTGATTATGCGATGACCGAAGGGTCCAGGATCAGGATCATGCCTGATGTCCATGCCGGAAAAGGCTGTACCATCGGAACAACCATGACGATCAAAGACAAGGCAGTTCCTAACGTGGTAGGAGTGGATATAGGGTGCGGTATGTATACCGTTAATCTTGGTAAGGCATCTATTGACTTCGAGAAGGTGGATGAAGCAGCACATTTCATTCCTTCGGGGATGAATGTCTGGGAAGGACGTCAGGAGCGTTTTGATCTGACAGGCCTTGCATGCTATAGAGAATTGAAGGATGCAAAGAGACTGGAAAGATCACTGGGAACGCTGGGTGGCGGAAACCACTTTATCGAGATCGATGAGGCGCAGGACGGTACCAAGTATCTGATCATTCACTCAGGATCCAGAAATTTAGGGAAACAGGTCGCTGAAAATTATCAGAGACTTGCTATAAATTTGAACAGAGGATACGGCGATTATCTGGAGAAGCGTGACGAGATCATCAGAAGTTATAAGGAGTTGGGACGTAAGAATGAAATACAAGAGGCGTTGAAGCAGCTCCACTTCCGGGTCTATGAAAGCGAAACCAGTATGCCGGAAGATCTGTGTTACCTGTCCGGAAAATATCTGGAGGATTATCTTCATGATGTGGAGATCTGTCAGGCCTTCGCAAGGCGAAGCAGAGAAAAGATGGCAGAGATCATTTTAGAGAGGACAGGAATGACCGGCGGTGAGAGCTTCCATACAATTCATAATTATATCGATACAGGTGAAATGATTTTGAGAAAGGGCGCAATAGCAGCCCATAGTGGAGAGAAAGTGCTGATTCCGATAAATATGAGAGATGGAAGCGTGCTGGCGGTTGGAAAAGGTAATGAGGAATGGAACTTTTCAGCTCCCCACGGAGCGGGTAGGCTTATGAGCCGTACCAAAGCAAAGAATACTCTTTCAATGGAAGAGTATAAGGAAACAATGAAGGGAGTTTATACGACTTCGGTAAATGAATATACGTTGGATGAGGCACCGATGGCATACAAGTCTCTTGCAGACATCATTGATGTGATCAGAGATTCCGTGGATGTCATTGATGTGATGAAACCGATCTATAACTTTAAAGCATCTGACTAACATTGGTAGCTAATCAGGTTTACTTCAGGACTAGGGGTCCGGATGTCGCGGGTTCGACTCCCGCCAGGCCCACTGCGGCCTGTAGCTCAGTGGTAGAGCGCCGAATGGAATCTGATAATATCACCAATGAAATACACAGCTAGCGTCGCTTACTTTATGGTTGGCTTGCCAGGTTCAAATCCTGAAACAGCGGCGCAATATCGTGTATCTGATAGCTAGCCGGATTTACTCCATTTAGACTGTAAATCTACCATAAATCCGGCAATATCATCAGAAGAAAGGAAGAAAAATGAAGACATTATTTAAGAACTACCTGTTTGAAAAGCATTTACTTGTAAGTGAAGGGAATACTTCGGAAGAGAATATCTTTCAGGTATTGTTTGCACTTGCTAACTTTTTTAACATAAGGATCTGTTCCGGAGAAAAGCTTGTACAAAAGGATATGATAGAGTTTGTATCCGGGCAGCTTGGAGAGAATGTTCCCGCACCTTTTTATAAGGGATTTCCGGATTCTGTCAGAACCCTTACAAGTGAGCAGCAGCTCTTTGACCAGTTGCTGCATTATGTGACGACCTATGGCTTCGGGAACTTTTCCGAAGCGGGGCATTCCCTTTTCGAGGAGAACTTCGAAAGAATTGCTTTTCGGGAGAATGCAGATATTAAGGATTTTTCCATCATCACAGAAGAGGAAGCGGTGGAGAGACTGGCAGAGATGGTTGGAAACCTTTTAGCAGGTACAAGGCCCCTGAGCGATGAGCAGTATGGTATGGTAAAGGAATTCATATGTGAATATGACTATGAAGTTGGCAATATAGCTTCAAAAAATACCTGCATCAGACTGCTGATAGATACCGGGGATATGTCGCTGGCAGGGTTTCTCCAAATGTCGGATGTGATCAAGCTGGTGGATGAGCTGAATTTCAGCGTTTACGGAAATAAAGACATCAAGAAGCTCAACCTTAAGAATCAGGACAGGAAGTTCATTACAGCTGTGATAAACAGACTGTTCCGGAATGGAGCACTGGATATCAGGACTTGCTATGAGAAGAAAAGTGCATGGAGCGGTCTGCTGCATCATATTCATTATAATGCGAAGACCGAGGAGGCGAAGGCATTTGTCTGCGCTATGAGAGGTTCCGGGAATGAATCTGTATTCTCTGAGTTTGAGCGGGCTATGGCAGAGAAAAATATAAAGGCTGCCGTAGATGCATTGAAGACCGGTAAGGGCTCTGCTGCCGTATTAAGGAATCTGAACTATATCATCAGCAGATGCGAAACGGATGAGGATCTGGCTTATGTGATGGAACAGATCGATACAAAAAATGTTATTGTGCTGCTTCAGCTGCTGATATATTATTCGGCTTACAGGGATACGGCTGCCGGAAGGACCTTTAAGTTTACAAAGCACAATATGCTGAAAGTCCATGCCGAGACCAAAGAAGAGCAAAACAGCCGCAGATCCTATATAACGGAGCAGCAGGCTAAGGCCCTGTCAGAGAAGATATCTGCAAACCTGAGGGAAGTTTTGAGAAACAGACTTGGGAAGGTATATATCGATCCTGATATGGTAAACTATGCCCTGCCTTTGCAGGAAAACACGTCACAGGGAGGATTCGGATCACTTGCCCGTGGCTCCAGGATCCGTGTAGATGTGGGAGAGAAAAAGCTCCGTGCTTTCACGTACTGGGAGAAGGTAGATGATATCGACCTGTCAGTATTTGGTATCAGCGAAGAGGGACGGCGCATCGAGTTTTCCTGGAGAACAA
>JAIKWF010000038.1 GCA_024685005.1 Lachnospiraceae bacterium | reverse complement strand
CTTAGTAAGAGCCGCAGCATTATTGGCCTGAAGCACAAGCTCTCTGTTCCCAGTGAAATCAATCAGAACATCATCATCTGCATCCTGTCCGATAGAAATAGCAATCTTAACGGCTTTTCTATACCAAGGGACCTTTTTAAGCTTTTCGAGTCCGCTCTTGTAATCATCTGTCGGCTGTCCGTCCGATAACAGAACCAGTACCGGAGGCAGTGCACGTGTCGGCATAGGGGGAATCGACAGCTGTGCTGAAAGGAGTTCAAAAGCCTTACCCATATCAGTCACACCTTCTGCATCGAGGTCATCCCATGCATATTCTTCTACCGGAACAGGACTGGGTGTAAGCCATGTTGCACCGGTTGAAAAACTGAGTGTTCGGATCAGAAGCTGAGCATTCGGATTATTCTCAGCGGCAGACGCCATCTCCGGAATGCATGTCTGAATTGCATTATTTACTGTGCCTATCTTTTCTCCGTACATTGAACCGGAACAATCTACCATCCAGAAAAAGTGTAAAGGTCTGCTGGCGAGTTCTCCGCCGGGTCTCTTTAATTCTTCCATCTTATTCGTCCTCCTGGTTTTTAGTGGAATTCACCGACCGAATCGGCGAAATGTATTTTTACTCCTGCAGCTATTCCTGCAGTTTTACCTGTCTCAATTGGGATCTGTGTGCCATCAGGCTTTTCATATGTCCAGTTGACTTTATCCTCATTCCGAATACCCCAGAGCGCGGGATTCTTCGGATTCTGAACAACCGAACCTACGAAACTGTCCATATCATAATCACCGTATACATGATGATGCGTAAGCTTTGAATTCTGGTTTAACAGGATCAGATTCTTTCCAATACGGAGTTTAACGGGAAGCTGCATTGTGTTCCGGCAGTTCCAGCATGTATGCGCTGCTCCTGCTTTTTCCAGCTCTTCATCATAGAAAACTCTGGCTCCGCACTTCGGACATTGCATCATGCCACTCATCATATTTGCGAACAGATCCATCCACTGAGGCTCCGTTATACGCTTATTAGGCGATGTAAGCCCTTCGGTAAATGCCTTGGTAAACATCTTACGCAGTTTTTCCGGATATATCGGCCAATAGATCAACGCATTATCCTGATACCCCTTTACGGGTCTGTTTGTCTTATTCTGCGGATCAAAAATGAATACCGGATCGGTTCCGTACAGCTTAACGCGTGCGGCCATATCCATGCATTTGATATTAGCCTCGAGCTTACCATCCAACGGATGGTTCACCATGAAAAGATAGAACAACAATACAGATAATGAATACAGATCAGTGTTTCTTGAGGGCTTTGCTTCTCCCCTGACGATTTCCGGCGCCATAAATCCGGGTGTTCCCAGAATTCCTCCGGCTTTGCTCCCCTCAAAAGAAACATTATCGTTGTCACAAATCAGTACATCACCGGTGTTTTCATCAAAAAACAGATTTCCAAACGATATATCCTGATACTTAGCGCCCATCGCATGCAGCTTCTGATAGCCGCTTGCCGCATTATAAGCAGTTCTGCAGAGATTATAGAACGTCGGCTGAGCTTTGTTCTTCATAAGATCCACGATGCTCTTATAATTCTTCGGCCGCAGCGTCATTATATATCCGAATACCTCGCTGCTCTGAGGTGCGACCAGTTCCATCGGCCAAAGGAAAGACTTGTCAGGGCTTCCCTTTGCAATAATAGTCTCAAGTGTCTTCTTCTGCCGCGATGTCGCGCTTCCCTTAAAATACCACTTTAAGGCGTAATGCTTGCCTTCTGACTCAACATCATATACTTCGCCCTGACCGCCTGCGCCAAGCAAACTCTTTACAGTATATTTTGTTCCGCTCTCCGAGATAAGAATCGTACCGGCTTTAAGTTCTCCGTCCATCAGATTGTCCTCCTCTGTCTGATCAGTTGAATAGTTTGGTTAACAATGGCTCCATCGGCCACAAGCAGTGTATATGACTTGTTCCCGAACTGAAGGTCTACCGCATTGTTGTACGGGACAATAGTGGTCAGATGCTTAAATTCCTTATCAAACCCGTTCTCCTTAGCCTGAAAGACGATCCTCCGATTGGTTATATATAGGATTCCGGCATGGAAGACATTTTCCTGCTTTTTTATAGGTTTTCCCCTGCCATAACTGATTCGGTTTCCCTTGAACAGTCCGGGGGTACTGAATCCAATATGTTGGAATGTCTTCTTCGTCTTCTCTTCCATATTCATGGCCTTATCAATGAAATGGACGCGCTCACCATTTTTCAAAAACAATGTATCGGTATTCAGCTGTGGAAGCCGTCCGGCCATAAGCTCCTGTTTTGCAGCGGAAGGCAGAATACTTGTTACTGTCGGCATCTTCTTACCGAACAATGCATCAAATAATCCCATATCTTCTTCCTCCTTCTGAAATGATCATATCTCAGAATCGGGCAGTCATGGTCGCGTGATAGGCGACATGTTCAAATTAATTGATATTTTATATTGCGCGATCTCGCGTACTGCTCCGCATAAGTCCCGAATGAGCACTGAATGATAAACTTTTTATGCGTTTCGTTAAACGCGGTATCCCCGATTTTTACAACAGAATCTGGAATTGTCACTATGTCAAGTGACTTACATCCGGCAAACGCATTATCACCTATCTCACGGAGTCCTTCCGTGAATTCAATCTTTTTCAAATTAGTACATCCCGCAAACATTCCATCCGAGATTCGGTCGATGTTTGAGGGAATGAGAATATTATCTATGTCACGACAGTCCGCAAAAGCCTCTTCCCCGACATAGTAAATGCTTTTCGGAAACACTACCGTTTTAAGACCCGTATTCTTAAACGAAGCATTTCCCAGTCTTTCCAATCGCTCCGGAAAGATCACTCTTCGCAGATCAGTGCAGTTTTCAAAGGTCTGATCGCCGATCTCCAAAAGGGTATACGGCATAACAATCTGATGCAGCTTTTTATTCCTGTAAAAAGCCCGCTTTCCGATATACTGATACCCTTCAGTGATAATAATTTCTTCTATTACTTTGTCTTCAAAC
>JAIKWF010000029.1 GCA_024685005.1 Lachnospiraceae bacterium | reverse complement strand
CGCCACCGCCGCACCGGTTAAAGTTAGCGCCGGCGAACAGGTGAAGTTTTCCATCCATGGATCGGAAGGATTGAAGATCCGAAGAATTGAGATCAGCCGGAACTGATAGGATTCGGGAACAAAAAGGCCAAAGGAGAGTATCTGTGAAACTGTTATTGTTTGCCGAAGTGTATTATCCGGATGTGATGGGGGGCGGCGAGCAGTCCACCAAACAGATGGCGGAAGGCCTGGCCCAAAGAGGCCATGAGGTGGTGGTCCGCTGCCTTGGAGATCGAACCTGCAAAGAAGAGATCAACGGTGTGACCATCAAGAGAAAGTACGCTAAGGATCTGAGCGAGCATTTTTTAAGCAATGCCAAAAACAGACAGCTGGAAGACCCTTTTTCTGCAATAGATAAGATCGCAAGAAAACCGAGAGACTTTTATGAAAGTTCCAGGTGGTATGAGTATTACAAAACACTGCTTGCGAAGGAAAAACCGGATCTGGTGCACACAGTAGCTCCCATGTCTTATCTTGGCAGGATCAATCTGTGGAAAGCGGCACATGACCTGAAGATTCCCGTATCCCACGTTTGCCGGGGACCAAACCTTCTGGAACTGAAATTTATCGGGGGAATTCTGGACCCTTACAATATGCACAGAAATGCAAAGGCATCTTCCTATCTGACCGCTCTTGCAGCCCCCTCAAGGTATATGCTCGAGCGCCATAACGAGGCAGGCATCCGTGGCCGGAAATGGAACGATGTGATCTATAATGCGATTGATTTTACTCCGACAGAGCCCCGGGAAGAGGATATAAGAAAAAAGGAAAACCTGCTCCTTTACGCAGGAGAGCTTCGGGAAGGAAAAGGCATCCATACCCTGCTGGAGGCCGCAAAAGGCATTGGAGATGTAAGGCTTTGCCTGATCGGAAAAGGAGGGCTTGCTGAAAGCCTCAAAAGAGAGAGCGGAGCGGAAGTAAAAGACTGGATGCAGCCGCAGGAACTTTATGCCTGTATGAAAAGGGCGAAGGCGGTGATCCTTCCGTCCCTTTGGAATGAGCCCTTCGGAAGAGTGCTGACGGAGGCGATCTATAACGGCACTCTGGCCATTGGCAGTGACAGGGGCGGCATCCCCGAGGTGCTGGCTGGGAACGAGGATTACATTTTTCGAAGCGGGGACGCAGCCGGCCTTGCCGGCCGGATAGAAAGAGTGCTTTGCATGCCCTCGGAAAAGTATCTTGCGGAAGTGAAAAAAATGCAGGCTTCCACGGCGGGCACAACCCGGGAAGCTTACATCGACAGTTGGGAACAGTTTTTTACAAAGCAACTTGAGATATAAGATGATGAAAAGTATTGAAACAAAGATTGCAGAAACTGAGGCGCAGTGGCGCAGATACAGACAGGAAAACGCAGGGATCCGGGAAAGCGCAAAGCTTTTATCCGGCGCTGTGAAAAGAGGCGCGGCTAAACGGATCCGCGTTGCAGAAAGGTGCCTGCATTTTTCCTGCAAAAACGAAACCTTTGCGCCTGCCTATGACAGGGATCGGCAAAACATCGTAGTCTCCCTGACAAGCACGCGGGCAAGGCTGCAAACCATCTTTCCCACACTGCAGTCCCTTATAGCCCAGAGCCGCAAACCGGATCTGATCATTCTGTGGCTGGGGGAGAGCGATAAATATCCGAAGGCTGTCACGGATCAGATCAAACAGATGGGAATATCGGTGAAATACCGGGAGGATCTGGGGCCCAATACAAAATACTATTATGCCTTCAGAGAATACCGGGGTGACCTGGTCATCACTGTAGATGACGATATCCTGTACCATAAAAATATGATACAGGAGCTGTATGATGCGCACCAAAAACATCCGGACCTTGTAATCGCAAGACGGATCAACAGGATGCGGTTTGGCAGGAATAGAAGACCGGTCAGATACCGCAGCTGGATCTGGGAATACAAAGATGCCCGCAGGCCCGCCCATGATCTTTTGGCAACCGGTGTGGGAGGCGTTCTGTATCCGCCGAATGTTTGCGGGCTGCCCTGTTTTGAAAGCAGAGACTTTCGGCGGGTGGCCCCCGGATGCGATGACATCTGGCTGAAATTTTGTGAGCTTTCACAGGATGTAAAGGTATGTGCGGTGGCGCATTCCGGGTTTTACCTTGATGTGATCAATCCCCGGAGCCAGAAGACAAATCTGGCAAAAGAGAATGTGGACCGGGGGAAGAATGACAGATCCATAAAAGCCTGCGCAGAGTATTTCGGAATGAAAGAGGATCTGTGCGAGAGAGTCCTGGGCAACTGATGGATGCGCAGCGCAAAAATCGCAACAAGAACGTAGTACGCCTGGTTTGAAACCGGCGTATCAGCTAAGAAGAGAAAAGAGAAGAGAAACGAGAAGAGAAACATATGAGCATTCCCCGCATAATTCATTATTGCTGGCTCAGCGACGATCCTGTACCGGAGAATATGAAACGATATATGGAAGGCTGGAAGAGGATTCTTTCCGGCTATGAATTCGTGAAATGGGATTTAAACAGGTTTGAGATTGATTCCTCCACCTGGGTTCGCGAGGCCATCGAACAGAAACAATATGCATTTGCATCCGACTATGTCAGGCTTTATGCCGTCTATCACTTTGGCGGGATTTATCTGGACATGGATGTTGAAGTGCTAAAACCTTTTGACGAACTTTTGGACCGCCCATATTTTCTGGCTTATGAAAGTCCTGACCGGACCCGAATCGAAGCAGGCTGCTTTGGGGCTGAGAAACAGGATCCATTTTTGGAGGCCTGTCTTGCGCACTACAAGGACAGACATTTTGTGGGCAGCGACGGGCTGCCGGATACCCTTCCCCTTTCAAAAGTCATGGGGGATATCATGAAGGAAAAAAAGATCGGCCGGGAGCTTTTTACCTGGGAATACTTTACGGCAAAATCCTATGCAACGGGAATTGAAAGTCCGGGGGAAGACACCTTTGCAGTGCACCATTTTACCGGCTCCTGGAAAAGCGAAGAAGAACGCAGGATCATCGAAAAAGCCCGCAGCATCAGGAATGCCCATCCCATTGCCGGCAGATTGCCTGCCTTTGTGTATGAAAAAACGGGAAAAGCCATCTGCATTCTGAAACGGGGAAAGCGCAAAGAACTATTCTACCGGATCAGAGAATACCTTGGTGAAAAACGCCGGGAAAGAAACAGGAAGTGATACAAAGTTTTTGATATGAGTACAAGAACCCTGAATGCAAAACGCAACATCATAGTGGGCGTGCTGAGCAATTGCCTGATCCCTGTTTTTGCCATGGTGGTAAATTCCGCCGTAGTAAAGCAGTTCAGCGTGGAATATATCGGTCTTACCAGCACGTTTTCATCCATATTTGAAATGCTGAATCTGGCGGAGCTTGGATTTTCATCGGCCATTATCGTAAATCTTTATAAGCCCCTGAAGGAAAACAATACTGCTGCAGTCCGGGGCCTTTTGGCCTATTACAAACGGGTGTACAGGATCGTTGGTCTGATCATAGGGATCGCAGGAACGATCGCCTGTCTGCTCCTTGGAAAGTTAGTGGGTGATACCGGGACGATCCATGAAAATATAGTTGTTCTATACTTTATATATCTGGCGGAAAAGATCATTAAATATCTGTTTTTCGCCTATAAGGAAGCGCTGCTTAATGCGATCCAGAGACTGGATCTGATCAAGACGGTATATATCATCGTTTACTTTACCAAAAGTATCCTGCAGCTGCTCTCCGTAACCGTCCTGAAGAATTTCTATCTCTACGCTGCGGTAACTGCGGTGAGTACCTTCTGCTACTATTATGCTTTGCATATCCTTTCCAAAAAGAAGTATGGGCAGTATTACCCGGAAGGGGAGCCCGGAGAAGAGACAAAGCATGTGATCAGAGAACAGGTGGCGGGAGTGTCCGTTTCCAATCTGGTGGGAGTCAGCAGAAACTCCTTACGGTCTCTCATCGTCACATCCTATCTGGGGCTGCATCTGGCGGGACAGTATGCAAATTACAGCACGATCTTTAATGCAGTATTGGGATTTTTCCTGGTGATCACAAAAGCGATCCAGTCCGGCATCGGGAACAGCATTGTGTCGGAACCGGTGGAGAAAAATTACAGCAACCTTACGAAAATGGAGTTTTTGCAAAACGTTGTCATTACCGCATGCACAGCCTATCTGCTTTGCCTCTATCAGCCGTTTATGAAGCTTTGGATGGGGGAAAAGCTGATGCTGCCGGAACCGGTGATGATGCTGTTTGTCTTAAACTTTTACATTCTGGCCATGAGCGAGGTGAGGAATGCATTCTTTTCGGCGCTGGGTTACTGGTGGAAAGCAAAATGGCTTTTTATAGCGGAGGCACTTTTGAACGTACTTTTGCTGGTAAGCCTTGGGAAACTTTTCAGCATTTACGGAATCATTATGGCGACGGTCTTTACCCTTATATTTGTAAATTACATCGGCATTACCAATCTGTTGTTCAGGGAGTATTTCAGGATCCGGCCAAAAGAGTTTTACATCAACCGGATCATCTATACCCTGATCACGGTGGTGACAGCAGGGGCCTGCTACTATGCCTGCAGCCTGGTTCGCCCGGAGGGTATACCGGGACTTGCGCTGCGGGTTGTGGTCTGCAGCGTTACATGGATGATCCTGTTGCCGGCTATACTGCTTTTGGTGAAGCGTGAGTACGTGAAGGAGTCAGTTGCCTTTATCAGACAGATCCTGAAGGCATGAAAAGAAGGAGCGAATTTATGGATAAAAAAACCGGACTGGAAGGCAGTATCATAGGCGGGCTTTGCTGGCACAGACTGACAAAAGAGCGAATGCAGGCCCCCCTTGCCATCGAAAATTACGGATACAAGGTGTACTCCCAAAACGATGAAGACGGGATCCTGCAGGAACTTTTCAGAAGGATCGGAACGCGGTCAAAAGAGTTCATTGAACTGGGCGTGGAAAACGGGCTGGAATGCAATACCCATTTTCTGCTGCATTACGGATGGCATGGACTGTGGCTGGAGGCAAGCGCTGATTCCTGCGGTCAGATCCGGCAAAAATTCAGACCGGTGATCAGCGATGGAAGGCTAAAGGTTAAGAAGGCCTTTGTGACAGCGGAAAACATCGAAGATCTCATCGCGGAAAACAGAAACGCAGAGGAAAAAGACATTCCGCCGGATCTTTTGAGCATTGATGTGGACGGAAATGACTGGTATATCTGGGAGGCTGTAAAATCCATACAGCCAAGGCTGGTGTGCATAGAGTATAACGGAAAGTTTCCACCGGACCTTGTCTGGAAGCAGGCCTATAATGCAAAACACAGATGGGACAAAACGGACTGGCAGGGAGCATCCCTGAAGGCGCTGGAACTATTAGGCAGGGAAAAAGGCTACGTTCTGGTGGGGACGAATCTGAACGGCGCCAATGCATTTTTTGTCAGAAAAGATCTTTGGTCCGAAGAACGCTTCCTACCCTTTGATACGGCGGAAAAACTGTATAATCCATACAGAGGAAAGCTGAAATTCGAAGCGCCCGGCCACGCAGCAAGATATTGTCTGGTGGGACAGAAGGAAAATCTGGGGGTTTTGAATTATTTTGATAACGAAAAAGAATACAAAAAAGCACGGCAAAAAGAAAAGCGCAGCAGGCTGAAAAGGATGCTGAAAAAAAGATTGTTAAAGGATTATTGAATGTTTGCAGGCGGGAAAAGACCGGAAAAAATCGTGATCAACGGAAATGACCTGGTGCGGGAGATGGACGGCATGACCCGGGTGGCGACGGAAATTGTAAGGAGGCTTGATCACCTGCTTCCACCTGGGTGCGCAGAAGTTGTGGTAAAAGACAAAACTGCTCTGGCTGCCATTATGGAGCTTAAAAACATAAAGGTCATTCAGCGGAAATGGCCCATGGCAAAGTGGGAACTGATCCATCTGGACCTGTATTGCATGCTTGATCATGCATGGGAGCTGCGGTTTCGCAACAGAGCAGGAAGGGCAAAGGGCATTTACTATCTGCATGATCTGATCCCCATTACCTTCTATGGAGCAGATTTCGCTGATGGTAAAAAAGATACTGTAAAAACAGCGGGGAAGCAATACGAACGAAATCTCAGACGAATGAAAAAGAATGCTGAAAAGATCGTTACGGTTTCCGAATACAGCAAACAGGAGATCCTCCGGTATCTGGATGTGGAAAAGGATCGGGTTGTTGTGGTGCCAAATGGCTGGGAACACTATGAGGAGATCGAGCCGAATGAACGGATCTTTGAAAAGTTTCCCAAGCTGAAGGAAGAGCCTTATTTCTTTTCCCTGGGTGGTATTTCCCCACATAAGAATTTCGGACTGATCTGTAAGTTAGCAAAGAGCAACAAAAATGCAAACTTTGTGATCGCGGGAGATGTGAACCGAGGGCTGGAGACGGAAGTTCCGGATTTGAAGAACCTGATCTTTACGGGCCGGCTGACAGATGGTGAGATCAAGGCGCTGATGGAAGGCTGCAGAGCCTTTATTTTTCCCTCTTTGGCAGAAGGCATGGGATTGCCCCACCTAGAGGCGCTGTCCTGCGGAGCAGATGTTCTGGTATCGGATATTCCCGTTATGCATGAAGTCTGCGGCGGTAGCGTTCGCTACTTTGATCCCCGGAATGGGGAAGTGGATTTGGAAACTTTGCTGGCAGAACAGGTGGAGCTGCCGCAAAAGGTGCTGGAACGATTTTCCTGGGACCTGGCAGCGGAAAAAATAAGTAACCTGATCCTGGAGGCGCTGGGCAGAGGGGAGCAATAATCTGCCACGCTGCGGCAGCGGGGAAATTATAACAGTGAAAAAAGTATGGAAAAATGGATGAGCGTAGTATGAGAAAAGTGTCCATCGTGATACCGACCTGTAATGAAAAAGAGAATATAGAACCGCTGATCAGGGAGATCGATGACGCTTTGCGCGATATTGACCATGAGGTCATTTTTGTGGATGATTCCACGGATGACACTACAAGGATCATAGACAAAATAGCAAGGCAGAAAGCCCATGTGAAATACATACACAGAAAGGGAAAGAAAGGCCTTGCCTCAGCAGTTGTGTTGGGATTTCAGATGGCAAAAGGCGAGTATCTTGCCTGCATGGATGGGGACCTGCAGCATCCGCCGAAGATCCTGCTTCCAATGTACGCCGCCATGGAAGCGGGAGCGGATCTGTGCCTGCCTTCCAGATTCATAAAAGGCGGAAGAGACGGAGGGCTGAATCCATGCAGAAAGCTGATATCTGTAACCGCCGGCATGATCGGAAAGCTTTTGGTAAAAGCGCTGCGCCCTGTTTCCGATCCCACGGGAGGTCTGTTTATGGCAAGAAGATCCGTGGTGGAAAGTGCGAATTTGAAACCCGTCGGGTGGAAGATATTAGCAGAGATTCTGGCTACCGCCCGCTACGCCCGGATCATTGAAATACCCTATGCATTTGCCGGAAGAAATGCGGGAAGCTCAAAGATGAGCAGTAAGGCAGCTTTGCAATACCTGCAGCAATGCTTGAGTCTGCGAAAAAGAAGCAGGAATAATCAGAAAGTGATCATAAAGCGGTGGTCATACGAAAAAACATTGAAAATAATGCGAAAGGGGGCCCTGTCGCATTGACGGCACCCCTTAAAAATGGTATATTTCAAACAGTATGTTGAATGTGCGCTCATGCACGGAAAGGAAACAATATGTCTCAAAAAGGAATGCTCAAGTTAAAGAGAAAACTGGCTTCGGTTCTGACTGCAGCCATGGTTCTTTCAAGTATCACCACTCCCGCTTATGCCGAGGCGGATCCCCCGCAGACAGGCACAAAGGGAGAACTGTTTGTGGATGAGATTGATTTTTTGGGGGAATTTACGAAAAATCAGGATACGGGATTTTATGTTGTAGGAGAAGACGAGCAGGAAGATTTTTCTGCTACTATTAATGGATTTACCATATTTGATAATGTGGCACAGAGTAACAGTGAAAATAAAATCAGCATTTGGAAGGGATCAGCAGGCAAGATCTATGTGCTGACAGAGGATCACGGCAGCCCTGCACAGTTTATCAATGAAACTACCGCAATAGCGGAATTTAATGAGGCAATTCCCGGAGAACATACCTATATCAGCTTTGATACAACCGAGGATTCGGAAGTGATTGTGGCTGCAAATCTGACTAAAAATGGTACGAAGAATGTTTATCTGAGTGAGCAGGGTCAGGGGGGAGAACCCCAGGCGCAAGAGATTGCTCGCACAGATGTACATGCCCTTGTCACGTTTAAGGCAAAAGCAAATAAAACCTATCATCTATATGCAGATCCCGGTGTGGCGCTTTATTATGTCAAGGTAATGCCGGCATCTGACCGGAGTAGCTGGGAGTTTAAAGATAATGACCTCTTTGGGGCGTTAGATGGAAGCGTTGGTCCTACTAGTATTAAGGATACGGATGTCTATGCGCATGGTTTGATCCTGGATACCAAAAGCAATTCCTGTAATCGACTAGATGAGTATCCTGCGGCAAAGGAAATGCTATGGTTGTTTAGCGAGACGGCTGTTTATGTACCAATTCAAGAGAACAAAATATTATATATAGATGCGCCGGATTATGAGTTCCTTTCCGTAAACGGAGCGCGACTGACAGAAGAGCATACGTTTCTTGAAAATGTTGAGGAAAGTACGGAGCGTCCCGGTTATGTGAAAATCCTTTCTGAAGGAGAAGAACAGACTATAAGAAGGATTGCCTGGGTTTCAGATCAAAATTTGAGGATTCCGTCGTCAGCGAAAAACCTGACCTATGACGGCAGTGAGAAGACTGGCGTTATAGCGGGAGAGGGCTATACTCTGGATGGAACGGTAAAAGCCACGAACGCCGGATCCTATGAGGCATATGCGATTCTTAATGAAGGATTTGTTTGGATCGATGGTACAACCGAAAAAAAGACCATCAAATGGAGCATTGCCAAGGTACCCTTGACTGTAACCGCTAAGGATGCGTCCATCACCTACGGAGATGAGCCGGCAAATAATGGCGTAACATATGAGGGATTTGTTAATAATGAGACTGAAAGTGTGTTACGTGGAGGACTTAACTATAGTTGCGACTATGATCAGTATGATGATGTAGGGGAATACGATATCACACCTATGGGACTTATCGAAGATAATTACTCTTTTACCTATAAGCCAGGAAAACTGACTGTAAATAAAGCAGATATACCGGCAAACGCAGTTACAGCACCCACCGCAAACAAGCTGTTCTATAACGGAGAGGCCCAAACCCTTGCAAAGGAGGGATCCGTCGCAAAGGATGCACATAACGTGAATGGCATCGGCAGTTTGTATTATGCAGTAACAGATGCAGAGGCAGCGAGTGCGCCGGAATTTGACGGATTGTCCGAGGCTTCTGATAAGGTCTGGAGCAAAACGGTACCTTCCAAGACCAATGCGGGAAGCTATAAGGTATGGTACCTGCCTGTTGGCAGTAAGAATTATAACAACGGCAAAGTTGCTGAAAGTATTACCACATCCATCGCCCGGGGCAAGGCAACTGTTTCAGCAAATGATGTAGGGAAAACCTATGGCGAGGCAGATCCCAAACTTGTGTCTTCCGTATCAGGTACTGTGGAAGGTGATACCCTGCAGTACACACTGGAAAGAGAAGAGGGAGAAAACGCAGGGACATACAAGATCTCTGTTAAGCCGGGGGAGAATCCCAACTATGACGTTGAAACCGTAGAAGGAACCTTTACCATTGGCAAAGCAGAAGCCACTGCAACAGTGGAAGCGGTCGAAAACATTGCCTACGACGGAGAGGCAAAAGCCCTTGTAACGGTATCGGCTTCAGAGAATGATAAGAGCAAAGTGTATTACCGTCTCGGCGAGAGCGGAAAGTATTCAGAGACCATTCCTACGGGTGTGGAAATGGGATCGTATGATGTATATTATTACATCAAGGGTGATGAAAACCATAACGATCTGGGAAGCGCCCAGGAGCCTGCAGGCAAGGTGACTGCGACTATCGGCAAGCCAATTCCGGCCTTTGACAAGCCGAATGATAAGACCATCACCTGTAAGCAGACATTGAAGGATATCACATTAGAAGAGGGCTTTTCCTTTATGAATCCTGATCAGGAGCTGACCGTGGGTGAAAACATCGTTAAGGTAAGCTTCACACCTGAGGATACGGAGAACTACCGTGTGGTAGAAAATATCGAGCTGAAGGTTATTGTAAAACATAAGCTGGATAAGACGGATGCCAAAGAGGCAACCACAGAGGAAGAAGGTAACGAAGAATACTATACCTGCACAGAGTGCGGCAAGTTCTTTTCCGATGCAGAAGGCAAGAATGAAATCGAAAAGAATTCCTGGGTGATCGCCAAACTTCCGAAGCAGGATGACCCGAAGGACAAGAAAGAGGATCCTCAGCCCGGAAAAGATGATCCTAAGGCAACGGATCCTAAGGGAACCGATACGGAAGTGGAAGAAGGAACGACCCTTACCGCAGAGAATGCCAATGCAGAGGTTACGGTGATCTCTAAGCCCGGTGAGGACCCGGCAGTATCTTTTGCAAAGACCACCGATAAGAAGGCGAAGAAAATTACCGTACCGAACTATGTGACCATCAATCATGTGAAGTATGCCGTAACCAAAGTGGATGCCAATGCATTCAAGGGTTCCAAAGCAACACAGGTTACCCTTGGCAAGAATATCGAGAAGATCGCGCCGAAGGCTTTCAAGGGTTCCAAGATCAGCACTGTTACGATCAAATCCAAGAAGCTTACGAAAAGCGGCGTAAAGCATGCCTTTAAGGGAAGCAAAGTCAAGACAGTAATCCTGAAGGTGAAAGTTGGAAAGAAGAAAGAGAACGAGAAGTACAAGAAGCAATACAAGAAAATCTTCACAAAGAAAATTGTCGGAGTAAAAGTGATATTTAAATAATGCTTCTGATGTTGCACATAAGCATTGCTGCGACAATACGCATTAAGAGGCGGTCGGCGACAAAGCCGGCCGCTTCGTAAATTTACAGAAAAACGAGGGAATAATAGAATGAACGAATTAACGCAGATGTTAACGCAGAGAGGAATATTGCTTCCGGGCGGAGGACTGACATTTCCCGCTTTTGTTGCATTGGCGATGAGTGTTGTGGCATTTTACACGATATTCCAAAAAGCCGGAGAACCGGGCTGGAAGAGCTTCATCCCCTTTTATAATGCTTACCTGTTTTTTGAGATCGTTTACGGCGAAGGGCTTCTTGCATTCATTATGCTTGTACCCATCGGAAATATTATTTTTTACTGGATTACGATGTGGAAACTGGGTAAGGCTTTTGGGAAAAGTGACAGCTTTTGTGTGGGATTAATTCTTGCTCCGCGCATCTTTATGTTGATACTTGGATTGGGAGATGCTACCTACCGAAAATGGGATACCAAAAAATTCAGGCAGAATGATACAAAAATAATAGCCATTTCTTTTACAGCTTTAGCCGTTTGTGTTGTGATCGGGTTTGCGTTGATCAGATTTGTGCTTCCCAAAAAGCTTGTGCTGGGAGGCTGGTATATTTCGAATGAAATATATGCCAAAGATGGTGACGACATTCTATTGACCTTTCAAAAAGACGGTACAGTTTGGAAACGTTCTTCTGTCGGAACATACAAGATTGTAGGCAGGGATCTGGCCATAACCATTACAGATGAGGATGGTCAGGAATGGACATCGCACTATACCTTATCTTTTCCCGGGCTGAGAAGGATGGTGCTTGAGACAACCGGTAACCAGCCCTGTGAATATCTGCGCTTCGGGGAAGAATATAAAGGGTGGATCCAGGGCAAGTGGGAAGAACAGCCTATGGATGAAAGGCAGCACTATACCGGGGTATGGACGGATCATGATGAGCGTCCCGCCGCCATGCCGCTGCAGCTGGTGTTTTACGGAGATGATTATACAGATTATCTGCCGGAAGCGAAAACCAAATCGCAGGAGTTTAAGTCTGATCATATTGCGGTATTAACGTATGAAGATGGAAAAGAGACAGTAAGTGAAGTATATTACTATGAAATTGTAAATACCATGGTCCATCTTTACAAAGACCGCTCTGATGAAAAACCGGAAATGATCTTTGAGTATAGCACGTATTGCGATCAGGGTGAATCCGGGACTTACAGAATAGTATACTTGTGGGAAAAATCGTTTGATCAGAAAAAACAAAAAGAAGGCATGTCGGATATCTATCTCAAGTTTGAAAGTGAAGACTACCCGCTTTGACGAAGACGTGGCGAATGTATCAGCTAAATAATCGAAGTAGCAGAAATCACCTGCATGTTTTATAGGGATATAGGGGAGCGCCATATGAAAAACTACGCGGATCTGTGGAACGGATACGGGAAAAAACGAAATAACAGGGAATGCACCCACCTTAGGAAAATCTATCTGCCGGGAACGAGCGGCTATGAGACCATTATGGAAAATGCTGTTAGCCGGCTACGGGACGGTCTTTGGAAGATGCTGGAATGCAAACCCGAGATCCTGTATGGCGATCCCATGAAAAATGTCCCCGCCATGAGCGGAAAGGAAATTCTGGACCGGGAAGAGTATTGCATTTCGCTCCGGAAAGACAGCCTGTCCATAGAGGCCGAAAGCGGCGCGGGAGTGCTGTATGGCGTATTTGACCTTTTGCGGACCATTGCCTGCGAAAAGGATATCACAGCAGCGTATGGAAGCGCCAAAAGGGTGCGCCCCTCCAATCCCTTAAGGATGCTGAACCACTGGGACAATATGGATGGGAGCATTGAGCGGGGGTATTCGGGAGAATCCTTCCTGTTTCAAAAAGACGAGATCATCATAGATCAGCGGACGGAAGATTACGCCGCTCTGATGGCAGCGGTGGGGATCAACGGTATCGTCATCAACAACGTAAACGTAAAAGGAGCCGCCTCCTATCTGATCACCGACAGGTATTATGAAAAACTGTCCCGGCTCGGTGAGATCTTTGCCGGTTACGGGATCAGACTCTTTGTATGCTTAAACTTTGCCGCACCCATAGAAGTGGGAGGGCTGGATAGTGCCGATCCGCTGGATCCGAAAGTAATTGGCTGGTGGAAAGAAACACTGGCAAAACTCCATGAAAAGGTCCCGACGTTAGCGGGATTTTTGGTAAAGGCCGATTCGGAAGGCCGCCCCGGACCTTTTACCTACGGACGAACCCAGGCAGACGGCGCCAATATGCTTGCCGATATCGAAAAAGAATATGGCGGCATCATTATCTGGAGATGCTTTGTTTACAATTGCAGGCAGGATTGGCGGGATACGAAGACCGACAGGGCAAAAGCAGGATATGACAGCTTCATGCCCATGGACGGAACATATCATGACAACGTGATCTTGCAGATCAAAAACGGCCCCATGGATTTTCAGGTAAGAGAGCCCATATCACCCCTTTTGGGAGGACTGCAGCATACCAATCAGATGCTGGAAGTGCAGCTGGCCCAGGAGTATACGGGACAGCAGATCGACCTGTGCTATCTGATCCCGGAGTTTCGCGAGATTTTGGACTTTAAGACCTATTGCAGGGAAAAGAATGATACCGTGGCCGACATCATCAGCGGCAAAACCTTTGGGGACAGATATTGCGGGATTGCCGCGGTAACCAATACAGGATGTGACTTTAACTGGACCGGCAGCTATCTTGCGGGCGCCAATCTGTATGGCTTTGGCAGACTGGCTTTTGATACGACCCTTACGCCGGAGCAGATCGCTGAAGAATTCGTGCGGATGACTATCAGCTGCGAAGATGATGTAGTGAGGCAGATCGTAGAGATCCTGTTGCCCTCCTGGAGCACCTATGAAAAATATACCAGTCCCCTTGGCATCGGCTGGATGGTGCGCCCGAACGTGCACTACGGCTGCAGCGTTGACGGATATGAGTATGACAAATGGGGGACCTATCACAGAGCTGACCATAAGGCCATAGGCGTAGACAGATCAGACAAAGGAACGGGATACGCACAGCAGTATCAGGCGCCAAATGCACAGATGTACAATTCGCCTGAGACCTGTCCCGATGAACTGGTACTGTTTTTCCACCGCCTGCCCTATACCCACAGACTGCATAGCGGAAAAACAGTGATCCAGCACATCTACGACACCCATTTTGAAGGCTATGAGGAAGTAGAGCAGATGTCTGAAAAATGGGATCAGCTGGAAGGCAGGATCGATGATGATATCTTCGAGAATGTCAAAGAGCGCTTCACCCGTCAGCTGGAAAATGCAAGAGAGTGGCGGGATCAGGTGAACTCATACTTCTACAGAAAGAGTGGGATATGTGATGAGAAGGGCCGGGAGATATATTAATATAGCGAAGATCGTCCTTTGTTTCATCAGAGATACGTAATAAGTGCTTATATGCCAAACTCCTCAGCGAGCATACGGTCAACATCGTTGGTGTAATGTGTGCGACCGTTTCTGAGGGAATCTACACCCTATATATTGCTTATGTATGCAAGCGAGTGCGAGCATTAATAAGAGCCGCGGGGGCAAGGTATCCTTCCCGGGTAACGAGCGTAGCCCGGCATATGGCAGTTCTTCCCGAAAACGCAGGAAGCAGACAGGGGAAATTGCACAAGGATGTGCAATTTAGAGCCTCGCCGCCCGGATGGCGGCTGGGCTCGCCCCCGTGAAAAGAGAAAAACCGAGCGGTTTCGCCGGAAGAACGCCATCTGCCGGATAGTAACCGGGAAGGATGCCTGTCACCGCGGCGCCTTTGAATTATGAGATGAAAAAGACCGGACACATGATCCGGTCTTTCCCATTTTATCGCTTAGAAGTAAAGCTGTGTGCTTGTAACCTTAGCTTACGGGATCAGATCCCATCAGACGTATTTGCTGTAGTAGCGTTATCGTTCGTGGCAGCAGCGGAAGCATCAACATTGCTCTCAGCAGGAGCATCAGCGGAAGGTGCGGCATTGTCAGATGCAGGAGCCTCGGTTGCCTTAGCTTCTACAACAACATCCTTAGCTGCCTCATCGCCGGAAGTCTCGGCATCGCCGGAAGCCTCGGGAGCTTCGGCATCTGCAGCAGGACGATTGATCACATCGGAAACCGCCTTGCTGATCTTGTCACCGGCTTTGCCGACGAATTCGCCGAAACCGTTTAAGGTCTCGCCGATGGTCTCCACCATGGAACCGCTCAGATCACTGATATACTTGGAAACTCTGTGAAGCTCATCCTGACGCCACTGATCATAATCGATATCCTCAAGGGAATCATAAGCGGAAAGCTCCTTTGCGGGATACAGCCATGCAGTCATATCATGCACGGAGATCTCAATGGTGCAGCCGGAAGAGTCGCCGCTGTTGAAGGGAAGCTCGAAGACCCGAAGGAGCCCGTCTTCTGTTTTCTTGCAAAGAACCGGTTTAAAGCGGTTTTTGTCTGCACGGTCCAAAGGATAGGTATAACCGTCACCCTTCTCATCAAAGTAGATGCTTGCCATGCTCTCTGCATTTTCGCCCTTTACGAAACGACTCTTTACAGTGAAGCGGAACACGTAATCATGGTCCGGCTCAATAGCAACGCTGCGGGTGATGGTAGTCATCATACCCTCCTGCCCGATCTCGAAGCACTCAACATTCTCGCCGCATTCCGTAACGATCAGTCTGGTACCTCTGTTGGTCTCACAATCCTGTGAAAGTTTAAAACCTCTTGCTTTAAAATCTATGATATTTGCCATTTTATTTTCCTCCGTTTCAAAAGAAAAAGCGTCCGTATAGACCGAAGAGACCAGCTGAATGGTCAGCTCGCCTGTCTCGATCGCACGTCCGCTTTTTATAAGGCCCTTCGCCCGTTTCGGGTATGTGGTGCCTGTCACATTTCCGTTAATGTCTGTCACAATGATGTTTTTTGTCATGGGTGTCTCCCCCTTGTAACCAATATAAAGTTTGCAGTGACCTTCGTTTTTTATTATGGGTGTCTTCCCCTGTCGCCCCTAATGATAGCACCAAGGCAAATTTTGGTCAAGCCCCGATTTTTTCTTGCAAAACCCGCCGTTTGGCATATAATAGAAACGTTGGTGTATTTTTGAGTACATTGAAACGTGTATGAAAGTGTGTATTGAAAGGAACGGAACACTATGAAAAAAGATAAGCTCAAACCCATGCTGTTCAGCGTGATGAAAACCTACGACGGAAAGAAGTTCCTTACGGACCTGATCTCCGGTATCATCGTGGCGATCATTGCGCTGCCCCTGTCCATCGCTTTGGCCATTACCTCCGGTGTGGGACCGGAACAGGGTATTTATACGGTCATCGTTGCGGGATTTATCATTTCGTTTCTGGGCGGAAGCCGAGTGCAGATCGCAGGCCCTACGGCAGCCTTTGCCACCATCGTGGCGGGGATCGTTGCGAAAAACGGAATGTCCGGCCTGGCTCTGGCCACCGTTATGGCGGGCGTCCTTTTGATCGTTATGGGACTTTTGCGTCTGGGTTCCCTGATCCGCTTTATTCCATATACCATTACAACGGGATTTACGGCGGGAATCGCGGTTACGATCCTGTTAGGGCAGATCAAGGATTTTGCGGGACTGACATATCCGGCAGGTACGGTCACCATTGAAACCATGGAAAAATGCAAAGCCATCTGGGAAAATATCCAGACGGTCAATATTCACGCCCTCATTGTGGGAGGCGTCAGCCTGGCAATTCTGATCCTGTGGCCCTTTGTATCCGAGAAAATTCCGGGGTCCCTTATTGCGGTCATAGTCGGGATCCTTATGGTGCAGTTTTTACACATGGATGTAAATACCATCGGTGATCTGTATACCATCAGCAATAAGCTGCCCGCATTTACCATGCCGGATCTTTCCTTCGGAATGGTAAAAAATGTGGCCTCCGACGCAGTGACCATTGCCATCCTGGCGGCCATCGAATCTTTGCTCTCCTGCGTGGTGGCAGACGGAATGATCAATTCACATCACAGATCCAATATGGAGCTGATTGCCCAGGGAGCAGGAAACATCGGTTCTGCGCTCTTCGGCGGTATCCCTGCAACGGGAGCCATTGCAAGAACCGCAGCCAATATCAAAAACGGCGGAAGAACGCCGGTGGCAGGTATGGTGCATTCCATTGTGCTGGTGCTGGTACTGGTGCTTTTAATGCCCTATGCAGCCCTGATCCCCATGCCCACCATTGCGGCGATCCTGTTTATGGTGGCTTATAACATGTGCCAGTGGAGAACCTTTGTACATCTTTGCAAAACGGCACCGAAAAGCGACATCATCGTGCTGGTGGTAACCTTTATTCTTACGGTAGTATTTGACCTGGTGGTTGCCATTGAGTTTGGTATGATCATGGCCTGCGTACTGTTTATGAAGCGGATGAGCGACGAATCGGTGATCTCGGGCTGGAAGTATTATGACCCGGAGGAAGATCCCGACGGAATGGAATTAAAGGAGATCCCCAGGCACGTGCGCATCTACGAGATCTCAGGTCCCATGTTCTTTGGTGATGCGGACCGTCTTGCAGGTGTCAGATTAAAAGACTTTACCCGGGTGATCATCTTCCGTATGAGAGGGGTTCCTGCCCTTGATGCATCCGCCATGTATGCTCTGGAAAAGCTGTATGACAGGTGTCATGAAGCAAACGTGACCATGGTCTTTTCCCATGTAAACGAACAGCCCATGAAGACCATGGAAAAGAGCGGATTCGTAGAGAAAGTGGGAAGGGACAACTTCCGCAAACACATTGATGATGCCATTGAATGGGCCTCTAAAATGTAGGAAAAACATAAGAAAAACAAAAGAAAACCCGGGAAAGGCCATCTTATGTAATTCTTAAGTAACACTTTCTTTGTATTCGTGTATAATACAGTGCAGATAAAATCCATTTTTGCAGATTGTTTAACACTTACGAAGGAGTAACGAAATGAAATCAGAAACAGGAATGAAAAAGACCGGCGCTTTGGCGATGATCTTTGCGGCAGCGGTTTTAGCAGCAGGCTGCGGAAAGTCACAGGGCGCAGCCGGCAGCAAGAGCAAAGCAGCTCAGATCGAAGACCTGAAGAATACCACCTATGAGGTGAATGAGCTGGAAGCCGGTATTAAAACGGAGAACTATATTCAGTATTTTGAAAAAGCCGGAGATAAGATCTATTTCGATGTCAACGAATACAAGGATCTGACCCAGTACCCGGCTGACTGGGTAGATGGCAATCCGCCGGAAGATGCACCTGCGGATGTTTGGGACTCCATTGAATACAAGTATGAGGAGACCGACACCTTTTATGAGTTGTCCGCGGACGGAAAAGAGGCTACAAAGCTGTACAGCTTAAAGAGCAACGAGTCTGAGAAAGCCAGACTTGTCAGCGCAGTATTCAACAAGGACGGCGAGAGCGCGAACCTGTATTCTTTCTATTCGGAGGAAGGTGATAACAGCGGCTATGATCTGACCTTCCGTGATGCCCAGGGAAAAGATAAAAAGACCATTTCCCTCAACGATTTTATGACAAGCAGCTTTAGCTATATCGATCAGATCTTTACTGATAAAAACAATCGGGTCTACCTTTGCGGAGCCAATGACATCATTATCATTGATGAGGAAGGCAAGGAACAGGGAAGAGTCAAGTTCGACGGCTGGATCAATACATACGGGTATGATAAGGAAGGCAATATTGCCTTTGTGATTTCGAATGAAAACAGCCAGAAGCTGACTTATATCAATCCGGAAACCCTGAAGATGGAAGAAGGAACGGAGTGTTATGGCGGCGTCGACAGGATCCTGCCCGGCGAAGGCGAATTTGATGTCTATGTTTCCAATACAAACGGTATCGCCGCTTTTGATTACAAAGGAAACCATAAGGATATCTTAAACTGGGTGGGCAGCAATGTTGATTACAGCTATATTGGAGATATTCAGCCCATATCCGACGGAACATTTTATGCAACTAAAAATCCGGAAGGCGGCGAAGGCGAATACACCATCGTCAGTCTGACAAAGGTTGCTCCGGAAAAAGTTGCCAGCAAAAAAGCCATCACCTACGGCGGACTGTATATCAGTGACAGCATCAAGTCAGAGGCCATTCGCTTTAATAAGAGCCAGGATGAATACCAGATCGTGCTGCATGAGTACAGTGCGGAAGAAGATCCCGCAGCAAAAATGAATGCGGACTTTCTGGCCGGAGACGTACCGGATATTCTGGATCTTTCCAGCGCGGCCTATGATAAATATGCGGCAAAAGGTATGCTGACGGATCTGTATACTTTCATGGAGAAGGATCCGGAAGTAAAGAAAGATGACTTTTACGAGAACTTCCTGAAAATCATGGAAACCGACGGCAAGCTGTATTATATTTCACCTCTGGTTCAGATCAACTGCTTCGCCGGAAGGAAAAGCGATCTGGAAGGGAAAAAGAATCTTACCGTGCAGGATATCATGGATCTGGAGAAAAAATATGATGGCGATAGGTTCTTTGCAAGCTGCGGAAGAGAATCCGTCCTCGGTACTCTGGCTAACAGCGGTTATGCTGATTTTGTAGACTGGAATACCGGAAAGTGCAGCTTTGATTCCGATGAATTTATCAAGATTCTTGAGTATGCCAATACTTACCCGGATGATGAAAGCGTAGAGTACATCGAAACCGACGAGATGATCAAAAATCTCAAGGCCGGCCGTCTTGTAATGCAGGAGTGCTGGAATATTAGTTTTGAAGATGTGGAAATGCTGGATACCGTATATGACGGAGACTTTTCGGCAATAGGATATCCGCCGGCAGAGGGTGATGGCATTGTGGGATCCATTTCGGACGTACTGGCTATTTACTCCAAGTCCGAAAACCCTGAGGGTGCCTGGGCATTTTTGAAGAGAATGTTTACAAAAGAGTACTATGCAAAACAGCTTGGAGAAGGGGGCTATATGAGCGGATACCCCATCCGAAAAGACGCCTTCGAATATCAGGTTGAACGGGCAAAGGCTACAAAAGAGGGTAAGGACGAGTTCGGATATGAAGTGTATCCCATGTCCGGAACCTGGGAAATGGGAGATATCCAGGTCGATATCAAACCTGTTACCGATGAGCAGGTTCAGGTGATCAGAGACCTGATGGCTTCCGTGGACCACAAAATGGGCTACGACGATGATATCTTCAATATCATCACGGAAGAGGCAGGTGCACTGTTCTCAGGGCAAAAGAGTGCCAAAGAAGTAGCGGGCATCATCCAGAACAGAGTAAGCACCTACGTTAACGAAAATCGTTAGGATCAGTGCCAAAGCGCTATTTCAAAAAGAAAACAAAGAAAGAAGCGGTCCCCATTCGGGGGCCGCTTCTTGTGTTGAAAGCAACAGCAGATGGTATATCAGCCCATGATCACTTCAACGTCATAGGAGGTCTTTCCGCTTTCGTAGGGAATGATATTGCCGTCTACTTCTTTGCCGTCTACCACCAGCTTGGCAACGCCTTTTTGTACATTGCCGGGGTTCTTTACGGTGATCTTGTAGTTTCCTTCCCGGAACTTTCTGGTCAGGGTGAAATCCCCGAAACCGGAAGGAACGCAGGGGTTGATCTGCAGTCCCTTATGAGTAGGATACAGTCCCAGGATGTGCTGGGAAATGTTTACAAAGGTCCAGGCAGCCGTACCGGTAAGCCAGGAGTTTTTGCCTTCTCCGTGGAACTTGGCATCGCGTCCTGCAACCATCTGGGAATATACGTAAGGCTCGGTTCTGTGGATCTCGGAAAACTCTTCCACATAAGCCGGGCAGGTCTTCTGATAGATCTCAAAGGCTCTGTCGCCGCGGCCCACAACGGTCTCTGCAATGGAAACCCAGGGATTATTGTGACAGAAGATACCGGCATTTTCCTTATATCCCGGCGGATAGGAGGAAACCTCACCCAGTTCTTCGTGATATCTGGTATATGCGGGCTGAAGGATCATGATGCCGTATTCGGTATCCAGTCTTTCCTTTACGGAATCCAATGCTTTTACAGCTTCGCCGGTCTCAAGACCGACACCTGCCAGAACACAGAAGCCCTGGGGCTCGATGAAGATCTGACCTTCTTCGCATTCCTTACTTCCAACCTTATTACTGGAGGAATCATAGGCACGAACGAACCATTCGCCGTCCCAGCCTGCATCCAGAAGCACTTTTTTCATTTCTTCCACTTCGGCTCTTGCTCTGTCAGCCTCTGCCTGATCTCCGGTAAGTTCACACAGGTCAGCATATTCCAGACCGTATTTTACAAACATACCGCCGATGAATACGGACTCTGCAACGGGACCTTCCGAAGGACCGAAGGTCTGGAAGGACTCTCCGGGATGCAGGGAATGGCAGTTTAAGTTCAGGCAGTCATTCCAGTCTGCACGGCCGATCAAAGGCAGCTTGTGAGGGCCCTTGTGGGTTACGGTATAGTCGAAGGATCTCTTTAAGTGATTCATCAGAGGCGTTGCCTTGGATTCGTCATTATCAAAGGGAACCATCTCTTCCAAAATGGAGGTATCACCGCTTTCTCTTACATAAGCACTGGTACCGGCAATGAGCCACAGGGGATCATCGTTAAATCCGGAACCGATGTCGGAATTGCCCTTCTTGGTAAGGGGCTGATACTGATGGTAAGCGGAACCGTCTTCAAACTGGGTGGAAGCGATATCGATGATACGCTGTCTTGCCCGCTCGGGGATCAGGTGTACGAAGCCCAAAAGATCCTGACAGGAATCTCTGAAGCCCATACCGCGGCCGATTCCGGACTCGTAATAGGAAGCGGAGCGGGACATGTTGAAGGTTACCATACACTGATACTGGTTCCAGATGTTGACCATACGGTTCACCTTGTCGTTTTCGGACTTCACCGTATATTTGCTGAGAAGCTCATCCCAGTAAGCGTTCAGCTTTGCAAAAGCCTTGTCCGCATCTTCCGTGGTCTGATACTTGGAAAGCAGCGCCTTGGCAGGCTTTTTGTTGATGACGCCGTAGGACTCCCACTTGTCATCGTCGGGATTCTCGCAATATCCCAGTACGAATACGAAGGTCTGTGCCTGACCGGGAGCCAGCTTCACATTCAGCTGATGGGAAGCGATGGGATACCAGCCGCTTGCCATGGAGTTGCGTGCCTTGCCTTCTTCTACAACCAGGGGATTGGCACCGCCTCTGTTGTAATCGCCCATGAACTCGTCGCGGCTTGTGTCAAAGCCTGCGATATCTGCATTTACAGAGTAAACAGCGTAGTGATTGCGGCGCTCTCTGTACTCAGTCTTGTGATACAGGGCGCTGCCTTCCACCTCGATCTCGCCGGTGGAAAGGTTACGCTGGAAGTTTCTCGGATCTTCGTCAGCATTCCAAAGACACCATTCTACATAAGAGAAGAGGCTGATCTCTTTTGCTGCGGAGCCTTCATTTGTAAGGGTTACCTTCTGGATCTCACAGGAATCATCCATGGGAACGAAGCAAAGAACCTCGGCTTTGATCTGATTCTTGCTGCCGGTGAATCTGGAATAGCCGATGCCGTGGCGGCATTCGTAGGAATCCAGAGGGGTCTGGGTCGGCTTAAATCCGGGGTTCCAGATGGTATCGCCGTCCTTAATATAGAAATACTTACCGTTATTATCAATGGGTACGTCATTGTAACGATAGCGGGTCATGCGTAAAAGCTTGGCATCCTTATAGAAAGAATAACCGCCCATTGTATTGGAAATAAGGGAAAAGAATTCGCTGCAACCAAGGTAGTTGATCCATGGAAGCGGTGTTTTGGGTGTTGTGATGACGTACTCTCTGTTGGCGTCATCGAAATAACCGAATTTCATAGCATTTTTCCTTTCTTTACATATTGTTTGCCTTCGCAAACCGTAAAAACGGTTGCGGGTTACCCTGTGTGGTTTTGATTATAAACAAAGGGAGTTAATAAATCAAGCACGAAAGTAATCGATTAAGTTGGCTTAAATAGGGGATTTTTGACCTGAAATATGAACAAACTGTGAACTTGACGAAAACGATTGCGCTCCCTGTTTATCTGTGATATAACAGATTTACAGAAGTTGAATATGAACGAAATGTAAACGCACCGTGTCCAAACTGTTAGCAAAAAGTAAAATGTCAGTTGGATTTGACAAACCCTTTAAATACAGTAAGGGCACGTGCACGGTGACATTACAGTACAATATGCACAAAAAATTATAAAAAAAGTATTGCGAAAGTATAAAAAGTGTTGTATATTGGATTTACGAAAACGATTAAGTAGCTTAACGAAAACGATTTCGTGATTTCGTTAACAAATTGTGTCGGAGGAACAAAATGGTTTCGATGAAGGATATTGCCGAAGCGTGTGGCGTTTCCTCGGCGACAGTCAGTAAAGCATTGAATGATCACCGCGATATCAGCAGCGGAACGAAGGAACGGATCAAAAAAGCAGCCAGAGCATTAGGTTACTTTCCCAGCTCGGCAGCCAGGGCGCTTAAGACAAACAAAACCAACAACATCGGCGTCTTGTTTGTAGAAGAAGCCCAAAGCGGACTGACCCACGATTTTTTCGCACATGTACTTGACAGCTTCAAACGGACGGTTGAGGAACAGGGATACGACATCACCTTCATCAACAGCAACAAATCCAGAGAAAATGCCATGTCCTATCTGGAACATAGCAGATACAGAGGATTTGACGGAGTGGTGGTAGCCTGTGTGAACTACAGGGACCCGGAAGTGCAGGAACTTCTCCACGGAGAACTGCCGGTGGTGGCCATCGACTTCGTATCGGACAAGATCGTAAGTATCCTTTCCGATAATGAAACCGGTATAAAAGAGCTGATGGACTACGCAAGACAGTTGGGCCATGAAAGGATCGCATACATAACAGGTCAGGATTCGGCGGTAACACAGGCCAGGATCAAGACTTATAAAGATAAACTGACAGAGTTCGGATTTCCCATCAGGGATGAGTACATTATCAATTCGGAATACAGAGATATCGGACAGACGGCTGTAAGGACCACAGAGCTTTTATCGCTCCCCGAAGCGCCCACCTGCATCCTGTTTCCGGATGACTACGCTGCTTACGGCGGGATCAACGTGATCAGAGGCATGGGCATGAGAATCCCGGAGGACATCTCCGTAGCAGGGTTCGACGGTATTTCCCTGGCGGCACAGATCCAGCCGAAGCTTACAACCTTCAGACAGGATACGGAGAGCATGGGGATTGCGGCGGCTAAGAAGCTGATCGAACGTATCGAATATGAACCTGAAGAAGCAGAAGGGGATGAAGGGAACGAGGGACAGGTTAAGGGAACACAGCAGCTTCCCGTAAGCGAAGTGATCTTGATCCCGGGAAAGCTGGTAAAGGGCGGAACCTTTGGCGTCAATCCGGAAGCCGGCAAATGATTTTTGGCATTTATATCACGAAAAAGTGATACAAATAATAAATGCAGTTACCTATTCATTACACTTCATTTTACATTTTTCTAGGAGGAGGACAAAAAATGAAAAAGAAAGTATTAAGTGTATTGCTTTCTACCGCAATGGTAGCATCCCTGCTTATGGGTTGTGGCGGCGGAGAAGCTGCAGCACCTGCAGCTGATGACGCAGCAGAAGACACAGCTGATGATGCAGCTGATGATGCAGCTGATGACGCGGCAGATGAAGGTGATTCCGATGTTGTTAAGCCTGAGGACGGCGAGGCATCTGCAGCACCTACAAACGGTGGCGAAGGCGGAACCATCAATCTGTGGACCTTCACAGACGAGATTCCCAAGATGATCGACAAATATATCGAAGATCATCCGGATTTCCCTTACACAGTTAACTCCACCATCATCGCTACTACCGATGGTGCTTACCAGCCCGCACTTGATCAGGCTCTTACCGCAGGCGGCGAGGATGCTCCTGATATGTACGCAGCAGAAGAAGCTTTCATCATCAAGTATTCCAAGGGCGATATGCAGGACTATGCTATGCCTTACAAGGATCTTGGTATTGATGTAGATGCTGAGCTTGCAGCAGCTGACATCGCTCCTTACACCGTTGATGTAGGATCCAACACAAACGGCGAGCTTGATGCACTTGGTTATCAGACCACCGGTGGTGCTTTCATCTACAGAAGAAGCATTGCAAAAGACGTATTCGGAACTGACGATCCTGCTGAGATCTCCAAGATCATCGGTGGTGGTTCCGGTAACTTCGATAAATTCTGGGAAGCAGCAAAGACCCTGAAAGATGCAGGATATCCCATCGTATCTTCCGACGGAGATCTTTGGAACGTTTGCAAGCATGATCCCGGTTCCAAGAGCTGGATCAACGAAGACGGAAAGCTTCAGATCGACGATTCCAAACTGGCATTCATGGACTACTCCAAAGATCTTTATGACAATGGCTGGTCCAACAAGACCCAGGCTTGGCAGGATGCTTGGTTCGCTGATATGAGCGGCGCATCTGATGCTAACGCTTTCGGTTTCTTCGGTCCTGCATGGCTGATCAACTACACCATCGCAGCTAACTGCGGCGGCGAGAAGGCCGGCGAAGGCACCTACGGTGACTGGGCTGTTTGCGATTCTCCTGTTGGCTTCTTCTGGGGCGGTACCTGGATCATGGCTAACAAGAACATGGACGAAGCAAAGAAGGACGCTGTGAAAGAGCTGATCTACTGGATCACCCTTGATACTTCCGAGGACGGACTTCAGTATAAGTGGGCTAACGGAACCCTTAACGGCGAAGGCGGCACAAAGGACTCTGTAGCATCCGGTACCGTTATGAGCAAGTCTGACGGATCTCTTGATTTCCTTGGCGGACAGAATATGTTCGATTACTTCGTACCTGCTAACAAGTATGCAAAGGGCGATAACATGACTCAGTATGATGAGACCATCAACAATGCTTACACTGAGCAGGTTACCCAGTATGCAGCAGGCGAGAAGTCCAAAGAAGATGCTATCGCAGCATTCAAAGAGAAAGTTGCTACCGATCTTGGTATTGAAGCAGCTGAGTAATAATTGGATACTCACATCAGAAGACGTGCGTAGCGCGTAACTGAAAATATTAGTTCTGCGGGCAGAATGCTCTGTCCGCAGAACTTTCGGTGAAGAGCTGTTAAGAAAGTGGAGTCTGACCTCGCGGTATTCCGGAGAAGTAACCGCGGGACGAGAATACTGCTTGGAGGAAAGAACATATGAAGAAGGACAAATTTAAGGGGTATGCGAAGTGGGGGTACATATTTTGTATTCCTTTTTTCCTGGCTTATGCAATATTCCAGTTATATCCCACCGTTTATACGATCATCATCGGTTTTACCGATCTGAAAGGTGTGACAACCACAACATTTCATTTTTTGAAGAACCCGTTTGAGAATTATTCATTTATATTGGGCAATTCCATGTTCCGGAAGGCTTTCGGAAATACGATCAAACTGTGGGTATGCAACTTTATCCCGCAGATTTCCCTTGCTCTTTTGCTTACTGCATGGTTTACGGATCGCCGCTTTAAGATTCGCGGGCAGGGATTCTTTAAAGTAATCTTCTATCTGCCGAATATCATTACGGCAGCAACTGTAGCGATCCTTTTCAGTGCTCTGTTCGGTTTCCCGATGGGGCCTGTAAATGATATTCTGCAGAATCTCGGGCTAATCAAAGAGCCCTACAATTTCCTGATCAAGAAACATGCATCTCAGTACATCGTAATGTTCATCCAGACATGGCAGTGGTATGGCTATACTACGGTTATACTGATCTCGGGTGTACTCGGTATCAGTACGGAGATTTTTGAAGCAGCGGAAGTGGACGGTGCGAGCGGATGGCAGACATTCTGGCTGATCACCATTCCCAACCTGAAAACGATCCTGCTCTTTACATTGGTCACCAGTTTGATCGGTGGTCTGAATATGTTCGATATCCCGCAGCTGTTCGTATTCGGCGGCGGCCCGGACAATGCAACCATGACAACCAACATCTTTATCTACAATCAGGCGTTTAAGGGAAGTTACCAGTACAACAAAGCTTCCGCAGCAAGTATGATCATGTTTGTGATTATCGTAGTTGTATCTGCGATCCTGTTCTATCTGTTGCGTGATAAAGATGAAGCAGCACTGGAGCGTATTAAGAAAGAAGCGAGCAAAGCCAAAAAACAGCGCGATAAAGAAGCAGCAAAAGCCAGTGCTTCAGCCGGAGAATAAGGAGGTGCAAAATGGCAGATACAGAAAAGAAAATTAAAGTTGCCCCCGTAGCAAAAAAAGTGAATCATAATCCGGCGCTTAAGGTTGTGATCTATATCGTTTGCATTATCCTGACGCTTCTGAGCATTATGCCCTTTGTGATCATGCTTGTAAACGCAACCAGATCCACAAACGAGATCCAGGCACATGCAGTGTCCCTGATCCCGTCAAAATATTTCTTCAACAACTTAAAGATCCTGACCAGTAAGAGTTTTGATCCCAAGGTCGGATTTATGAACTCCATGATCGTATCTGTGGGATGTACGGTTCTTTCCATTTACTTCTCCACACTTACCGCGTATGGTCTGGTAATCTATGATTGGAAGTTAAAGAATGCAGCATTCCGCTTTATCATGGCAGTTATGATGATCCCGGCACAGCTTACCACCATCGGTTTCTATCAGATGGTTTACAAGATCCACATGACCAACCATTTGAGCATGCTGATCATTCCCGCCATTGCAAACTCTTCCATGGTATTCTTCATGAGACAGTACATGGTAGGAGCTCTTCCTTACGAGCTGGTTCAGGCAGCCCGCATCGACGGCGGTAAAGAGTTTTATATCTACAATAAGATCGCATTGCCCATCATGAAGCCCGCAATTGCTACACAGGCGATCTTCTCCTTTGTAACAAGCTGGAACAACCTGTTTACTCCTATGATCCTGTTAACCGATCAGAAGAAGTACACCCTGCCTATCATGGTATCCCTTCTTCGCGGTGATATTTACAGAACGGAGTTCGGTTCCATTTACCTCGGACTTTCCATGACGGCGTTGCCGCTCATCATCGTTTACCTGATCCTTTCCAAGTACATTATTGCCGGTGTGGCTTTGGGATCGGTGAAAGGTTAAAAAGCAGATATACCGGGGGGTATACGTTTAAAAAGCGTCCTGCTCAGGCAGGGCGCTTTTTTATACTTTAATTTCGTTTGAATCCTTCTCCCACCACCTCATTGGATTCCATGATCACAAAAAAGCAGGCAGGATCGATCTTTTTAGCCATCTTACGGATGCTGTACATCTGCTTGTTATTGCAGGCGCACATTACCACGTCGCGCTCAAGGCCGGTGTAACTGCCGGTTCCTTTCATAATGGTAGCACCTCTGTCGATGCTCTCGGAAATGGCATCACAGATCTCACGGCCTTTATCGGTGACCATCAGGGTTACCTTGCCGCTGTCTGTCCGGTACATGATCTTATCCACCACCACGGAGATCGCTACGGCGATGAGGGTTCCGTAGATCAGGCTGTCGATGTCCCGATAGACGCAAAGGCTGCCGATCACTACCACAAGGGCATCTAACATCATGACCACGTTTCCCATGGATAAATGGGGCCTTTTGGCACGAATAGCCATCATCAAAAAGTCAGTGCCGCCGGTGGAAGACTCCCGCATATAGATCAGGGCGTATCCGATGCCGCAGATGGCGGAGCAGCAGATGGCTGCCAACAGCTTTTCGCCGTGATAAACCGGGAAAAGCGGAGCCGCAAAGTCGATGATCAGGGAAGTGATGGCGATGGACTTAACGGACTTGACCAAAAAACGGCGGCCCACCAGCTTATAGCAAAGCAGCACGGCGGGGATATTCAAAAGGATGATGGAAATACCGATGGGAATACGAAACAGCTGATACAGGATCAGGGCGATACCGTTAAAGCCTACCATGGGAAATCCCTGGGCTGCAGCAAAATTGTACACTCCGGCGGCAATGAGAACCCCGGCGATACAATCAACGAGGGCATCCGCCATCATTTCCTGAAAGCTGTACTTTCGGTTGATGTATTCAAGAATGCTTTTGCGATCCTTCAGTTCATTTCCTCCGTCTTTTGCGGATTTGATTTCTGTGCTCATGATATTAACCTCGTATTCTTTCCACAAAAATAAGCTTCGGCGAATTTTTGGATATAATTCGCACGAAGCTCTTTTCTTCTGTTTCTATTCTACAATGTTCCCGCAGAATGTCAAGCCTGCTGTTTTATACCAGCGGTGCAAAGAGGTTGGCCACTTTTCCGAAGAGGCGGTAAAAAAGAGGCAGATCCACGTAGTACTGCAGGTTTACTTTGCGGCTTTTTTTCAGGGTTTCCTGGAAGTCCCGTTCGATCTTGGGGACCACCGGGTTGTTCAGGATCAGGGTGGCGCATTCAAAGTGGAGATACAGGGACCTGAAGTCCAGGTTGATGGAGCCCACCACAGCCTTGGTATCGTCGCTGATAAACTCCTTGGCATGGACAAATCCCGGCGTGTATTCGTAGATCTTTACCCCGCTTTCCAAAAGAACGGGATAGAAGGTCCTGGCAATGGAAAAGACCATTTTTTTATCCGGGATATGGGGCAGCAGGATCCGCACATCCACCCCGCGCCTTGCAGCATAGCAAAGGGCGTTTACCATTTCGTTATCCGGTACCAGATAGGGGGTCATGATATGCACGTAGGATCTGGCCTTATAGAGAAGATCCAGGTATACATCCTTGGCAATGTCCAGATGGTTCATGGGATCGTCGTTATAAGGGATCACATAGCCGCTGCGGTCCGGTCCGCCGGGAAAAGAGCCCTGGGGAAGCAGATAGCGCTCATATTCGCCCTTTCCTTTGTCCTGCAGGTACCACATCTGAAGGAACATGATGGTAAAGCTTCGTACGGCCTCACCTTCCAGTTTGACGGCAGTATCCTTCCAATGTCCGAAACGCTCCTCCAGATTCATATACTCATCAGCCAGATTGATGCCGCCGTTATAGGCGATCCTGCCGTCGATCACAAGGATCTTCCTATGATCCCTGTTATTCTGGGCTGTGGAAAGAAGGGGCCGAATGGGCCCGAATACCCTGGTCTTGATCCCCGCTGCCTGAAGCTTTTTCGGATAATTGGTGGGAAGAGCACTTAAGGTATTCATGCCGTCATAAAGAAGTCGTACTTCCACACCCTGGGCGGCTTTTTCCTTCAGGATTTCCAGAATGCTGTTCCACACAACGCCTCTGTGGACAATGAAGTATTCCAGAAAAATAAAATGCTCAGCCTTTCGCAGCTCCCGCAAAAGGTCCTCATATTTGTTTTCTCCCAGCGGGAAAAAAGTTACCTTGGTGTGATCATAGGCGGGCATCAGATTGTTATGCTGCAGATAATGGGTGATATTACGAAAGCCCGATGGCTCCTTTTTGATCTTTTCCAGCACCCTGTATTCCGTTTTCATCAGGTAGCTGCTTTCATCAACGCGGCGGGCCAGATGTTTGGCAAGTCCCCGGCTTCCCGGATTGGTGGTAACGAAAAGATACAGCGCCACGCCGAATAGGGGAAAGACGCAAATGGGAATGATCCAGGCCATCTTAAATGCCGGGTTGTCATCACTGTTGATGATCACGATAATGGCGATAATGGCCAATGCGGAAAACAGGGTGAGGATGGGCGCGGAAACCTTTACAAGGCCGGATACCAGGATGAATAAGATATACAGCTGTAAAAGCAAAAGAGGAATGGTGATCATGGTGTGGGAAAAGACCAGTTTAAAAAGGGCACCGAGACCCTTCTGGCGGACTTTTTTCCCTTTGGCACGGACTCTGGAGCGAAGATCCCCCCGGACCGGAGCTTTATTCGGTTTTGCAGTCTTTACATTCTGCTGTTTCATGATACCTGTATCCTTTGGTTGCAAAAAAGTTTGCATATGCTTATTTATGTATGCGTATTTACATTGACATTGTAGCACAAAAACAGGGAATTCTGCAATTCGTCGTCTGAAACGAACCATTCGTCTAATAAACAACACTTTCTAACCATGATGTGCTATATTGGGTAAGATCGAAAATCAAGGCCCGTGGAGGAAGAGGCAATGTCGAAATTTTATGTAGTACCGGAAAAACTGACAAAGGAAGCGCTTGCGCTGAAAAGTGCTGCGGGAGAATTGAAAAAACTCAGCAGCTCCATCGATTCCATACGAAGCAGCATTTCCTTATCCGGTGGTTCCGCCCAGACTATTAAGGAAAGCCTTGGCAGCATCATCGAGCAGATGAATGCCAATCATAAGAGCACAACCGCCATGCAAAAGGCTTTGGGCAACATTGCTTTCAATTACGCCGGCACAGAGAAAAGAATTGCCTTGACAATGGGTTACGGATACGGTTATGGTTATGGCGACGGTTATGGCTATGGGGACGGCTACGGATACGGCTCCGGCGATGGGACCGGCGAAGATGCGGGCAATACAGGTACCTCCGAGGATGAAGATCTTGCCAATATGATGGCCCAGTACGGCTTTACGGAAGAGGATGCCCAGGCGATTGCCGATGCTTATGAAGCCTTCAGCAATTCCGATAAGTATAAAGATCTGAGTAATAAGGAAAAGATCAGCCTGTTTTTCTCCAATATGGCATCTCTTTATAGTGAATATTCCAGTGATAAAACAGTATTTGCTATGATGGGCAATAATCCCAGTCCGGATGAAGCGGTGCAGTTTTTCAATGATCTGAACGTAGACGGCGACGCATTGAAAGATATCGTTAGCAGGCAGCATCAATCATGTGACAGTACGGAGGGCCTGAGAGATTTTGCCCATGAATGTGCCATGTATTCGGTAATGTCAAATGACGGCGCCTGGAAGTTTCTTGGGGGTGCCTTCGACAACATTGATGCGTTGGTAGGTTTTAAGGGAGATGTTTATCAAACTATGACAAGCAGTGATATGGAGTCTGATATAGCTGCTGTAAACATTTATAACAGAATGCTCAACTGTGATGACGGCGATATCTACGGGGCATTTATGGATTATAACCGGGGCGTTGCCGACGGATCCATTAACCCGTCTTTAGAGTTCCTGGAATATTACGGCGACGGAGATGCCGAAAAGGGCATGGAAGCGGTAACGGACATCATCAGTGACCAGTCCCTGGGAACATTCTATATTAGTGGTGTAGGGCCGTGGCAATATGGCGGCTACGGTTTCTATGGAACGGCTCCCTACAGTTATTCCAACTACGGCGGATATGATGCCTACAACGGCTACAACGGATACGATCTGTACGATGGCTATGACAGCGAGAATAGAATTGAGAATAACAGAGAAATGTTCTTAAACCATCTTTCCGAGGAAAGCGGGGTATCCAGATAAATGGATCAAAAACAATCTATGCAGAGAACAAGAAAAACGATCATCACGATGATCATAGTATTCGGCGTGTGTATTATGCCGGGAATCAGCGGGTGTGGGAATATGAAAAGCGAAAAGATCGATGCATTAAAAAATGAAGGATATGCCATAGAGCAGGTGGACGAAAACAGCATTTTGATCACTGAAGACGGGACGGAGTACTATTTCAAAAGCGGCATCACAAAGCCGGTTTTCGAAAAAGCCGTTGTGAAAATGCCTTCCAAAAAAACAAATGCCAAACCCGGTCAGGAAGTGGAGATCACCATTGCAAAAGAAAACATGGGCAGAATGACCGTTGTTTATACCAGTCCCTGCAATCTGAAGGACGCCGCAGGCAATGAAACCGTCCAAAGCGAATCCATGATCTTTAAGTTCAAAAAGGATTTTACCAGAGAAAATCTGACCAATAACAAGGGATTTGCGGATATCGGCGGTAATTATGATTACTTTACGTCTACTTATATGACAGCCGAGGATCTTTCGGCTGTATATAACAGAGGGTTGGAGCTCGCTGAAATATTCTGATACACAGATCCGATCCGCATCTTCATGCGTCCGAAATCTCCGTGAGAACCGTTGTGTTATGGCGCCCCCTTGTCTAAAATGCAAACCTCTGCAAAAGGCACATCCGTGCCTTTTTTTATTGTCCCCAAACATCGGATCACGTAATAGACAAAATCTATTTCAATTTATAAAAAGTATGTATTATACGTTTTTGCAGACTGCCTATATAATCATTGTTAGCCGTACAGGTGTAATCTCAAAATGCAAAAAGGAGGCGGCTGTGACTGTCAGCCGGAATAAACGTGAGTTATCTGGAGATCAAAAATCTGCAAAAAAGTTTCATAGTACACGGACAGCCCCTTGCCGTATTAAAGGGAATCGATCTTACGATCGAGCAGGGCGAGATCTACGGCATTATCGGATTCAGCGGTGCCGGAAAATCCACACTGGCAAGATGCATTAACAGACTTGAAACATCCGATGACGGTTCGATCACCGTAGGTGGTGTAGATATCTTATCTCTTTCCAAAAAAGAGCTCCTGAAAGAAAGAAGAAAGATCGGAATGGTGTTTCAAAGCTTCAATCTTTTCGACGCAAGAACGGTGTTCCGAAATATCGCCTATCCTCTCGAGGTCAGCGATTTCCCGAAGAAACAGATTCGGCAGCGGGTTTTGGAAACAGCTGAGCTTGTCGGATTGACGGATAAGCTGGACAGTTATCCGGGCGGTCTTTCCGGCGGGCAGAAACAAAGAGTCGGGATCGCGAGAGCGCTTGTAAGTAAGCCCGAGCTTCTGATCTCCGATGAAGCAACCTCAGCTCTCGATCCGCAGACCACGTTGCAGATCCTGGACCTTTTAAAGCAGATCAACAAAACCGCCGGTATCACGATCCTGATGATCACGCATGAGCTCGATGCAATCCGGTACAGCTGTGACAGGATGGCGGTGCTCGAAGAAGGAAAGATCATCGAACAGGGTACGGTGGCAGGAATCTTCAACAATCCGAAAAGCCGTACAGGAGCGCTGTTTGCCAGGGTTTTTGCTGAGTTCCAAAACATCTCTTTAACGGAAGGAGCGGGAATATGAGTTTACTTGATTCTTCATTATGGGAAGTCATTAAAGCCTCCTTTCAGCCGGCTATCTGGGCTGAACTGATAAAGCCGATCGGCGAGACACTTTACATGACAGCGATTTCTTCTGTGATCGTCCTGATATTCGGTTTCATCCTTGGGATCTTTTTAACGGTCACATGTCCCGACGGACTGGTTCCCGTTAAGGCTCCGTATATCACTGCCGGATGGCTGATCAATGTGCTGAGGTCTCTGCCGCAAATGGTCATGATCATCCTGATGGTCCCTGTAGCACGGTTGTTCTTCGGTAAATCCTACGGCACAAACGCCTGTATCATCGCTATTGCCGCCAGCTGCATCCCTATGTATGCCAGGATCGTGGAAAGCACGCTCCTTGAGATCGGAAAAGGCAAGATCGAGGCAGCCAAATCCATCGGAAGCACAAATCTGCAGATCATAACCAAGGTGATACTTCCCGAAACCCTTCCGGGTCTGATCAGAGGATTTACGGTAGCTGTAATTTCCGTCATTTCCATGACAGCGCTGGCCGGCATGTTCGGCGCCGGAGGAATCGGTGATATCGCTGTACGCTTCGGCTATCAGCGGTTCCAGCACGACAGGCTGTTTGCCTGTGTATATATTCTGGTCATCCTTGTGCAACTTACACAGGGGATCGGAAACTTCATTTCAAACAGAATCCTGAAGACCAGGAATCTGATATAAATACTATAAAAAAAGAAAAGAGGAGAAAATTATGAAGAAAAGATTATTATCCGTATTGTTGACTGTCGCAACCACACTTGCAGTGCTCACCGGCTGCGGAAGCACGCAGTCCTCTGAGGCACCCGCCGCAGAAGCAACCGCTGAAAAAGAAGGGGCAACCGAAGAGGTTTCAGCTGAGGATGCTGCTGCAGAAGATTCCGCTTCGGAAGAAGCAGATGCATCTTCCCAAAACGGAGAAACCGTTGTTCTAAAAGGAATCGCTGACCTGGTACCGCACTCCGAGATCATTGAATTTGTAAAACCCAAGCTTGCCGAGCAGGGAATTGAGATCGAGCTTGTTTCAACCGCGGCAGACTCTACCACCAATGAAAAGCTGAATGCCGGAGAAATCGACTTTAACTACTTCCAGCATGATCCGTATCTGCAGTCCGAGATTGAAGCAAACGGTTATGATCTTGTTAATGCCGGCGGTATTCATGTAGAGCCGATCACTGCATATTCCGATAAATACGAGTCCAAGGATGAGATTCCTGAGAATGCCGTTGTCGCTATTCCCAACGATGCAACCAATGAGTACCGTGCACTCCGGATCCTTGAGTTAAACGGTTTCATTACTCTGGCTGACAGCGCAAAGGATTCCCTCAGCGCTTCCGTAAGCGATATCACAGAATATTTGATCCCGCTTGAGATCGTTGAGCTTGATTCCGCACAGATCATCCCCACAAAAGATGATTACGACTTCTTCATTACCAACACCAACAAGGCACTTGAGGCCAAGATTACCTCTGCAAAACTGTTTTCAGAGGGCGCCGACAGTCCCTATGCCAACATCATTGCGGTAAGATCCGAAGATAAGGATAATCCGGCGATCAAGGCTTTGGTAGATGTTCTTCTCTCTGAAGAGACACAGGCCTTCATCGAAGAAAAATACGATGGTGCCGTAATCCCTGTAAAATGATCTGCATCTGACCATGCGGTCCGCTTTCACGCGGACCGCTGAAATATTCTGATACACAGATCCGATCCGCATCTTCATGCGCCCGAAATCTCCGTGAGAACTGTTGTGTTATGGAAAACAGGGAAAATCATCGACTTTTTCGGCTATCCGTACTACAATAGAAAGAAAAGGATACGGGGGTGTCTTATGAAGGGGTATTTATCCATCGGTAAGGTTGCAAAACTGAAAAACGTAAGTATTAAGTCGCTTCGGTATTACGACAGGATCGGCGTTTTAAAGCCGGCCTACATCAACGAAAGCACGAATTATCGTTATTATACGGAAGATCAGCTGTATCTTCTCGATGCCATCGGGCTGTGTATCGAGCTGGGAATTCCCTTAAGCCGGTTCGAGTCCTACCGGGAAGCGGACGGGCAGCTGAACATTCGAAAGCTTCTCTTTGACGGGAAAGACATGGCTGAAAAAAAGATCCGCTCCATGCGTGACTGCATCGATCAGCTTTCCGCTACGCTGCAGCGCCTTGAAAGTGAAGAAGACAGGCTGCTGCCCGGCGGCGAGAAGGAAGAAGCAGGGGCTTTGGAAACGGATACAGCAGAGCCGGAAGTTGCAGTAGAACAGGAAGTTGCAGCAGAACAGGAAGCAGCAACCGAACCTGATTCCGGTGTTCCGCAAAAAGTGATCCCGAAGCGTCTGGTATTTCTGAAAGAATTCGATGAGGTAACTACGGCCCGGCGCTACAATCACATGCTGCTTTCCCTGTTTGTCAACGCGGAACGGAACGGCTACAGCGGCGGCTATCCGGCAGGTCTGTTATATCGATGGGACCGGGGAGAATGCAAAAAATACGTCTTTGTGACACTGGCAGAGGCCGATGAGGAGAATCTATCCGAAGACTGCCTCGTGCTTCCGGAGCAAAGCTATTACATTAGCAGAGATACGGGACATCGCATTGAAGAAGCGGAAGAAGTGTTTGCACAGGTATTTGATAAGATGACGCCGGAGCAATACATGCTCATTGAAACGGATGTGATGGAAGAGAAAGGAATGCGGGAGCTGCAGCTTTTGATTTTATAGTAGCAGCACGTATCGTCAGAATAATACCGTAAGAGTATAAGAAAAAGACCGGCGGCGCCGGTCTTTTTTATTATCATTTGCGTTGAGACGAATCTGTTAGCGGCCGTGTACCGGCGCTTTTTACAGATTCACAACAGGCATCTGGGAGAAGGATTTTTCCAGATCTGCATCCGAAGGGATGTAATCCGTCATCTCTCCGTCGTTATACTTCGCATAGGCTACCATATCGAAATAACCGGTGCCGGTCAGACCAAAGACAATGTTCTTGGCTTCTCCGGTTTCTTTGCATTTTAATGCCTCGTCGATGGCAACCTTAATGGCATGGCTGGATTCGGGAGCAGGCAGGATGCCTTCGGTCCTTGCAAACTGGGTGGCTGCCTTGAATACCTCGGTCTGTTCTGCGGAAACGGCACGGAGGATCTTCTGATCGTAAAGCTCGGAAACGATGCTGCTCATGCCGTGATAGCGAAGACCGCCGGCGTGATTGGGAGAAGGCATAAAGCCGGATCCTAAGGTGTACATTTTTGCAAGAGGACAAACCTTACCGGTATCACAGAAATCGTAAGCGTATTTTCCTCTTGTCAGAGAAGGACAGGAAGCAGGCTCTACGGCGATGATATCATAGTCTGCTTCGCCACGCAGGATCTCGCCTGCAAAAGGAGCGATCAGACCGCCTAAGTTAGATCCGCCGCCGGCGCATCCGATGATCATGTCTGCTTTGATCCCGTATTTATCAAGGGCTGCCTTGGTTTCAAGACCGATGACGGACTGATGGAGCAGTACCTGGGATAAAACGGAACCGAGAACGTAGCGATAACCTTCCTGCTTTGTAGCGGCTTCCACTGCCTCGGAAATAGCACATCCCAAAGAACCGTTTGTTCCCGGGAACTCAGCATTGATCTTCCGGCCCACTTCCGTGTTCATGGAAGGGGAGGGGGTTACGGTTGCGCCATAGGTGCGCATTACCTCGCGACGGAAGGGTTTTTGTTCGTAAGAAACCTTTACCATATATACCTGGCAGTCCAGATCGAAATAGGAGCATGCCATGGAAAGAGCGGTACCCCACTGACCTGCACCGGTTTCCGTGGTAACACCTTTAAGGCCCTGCTTTTTAGCGTAGTAAGCCTGAGCGATGGCAGAGTTTAACTTGTGACTGCCGGAGGTGTTGTTGCCTTCGAATTTATAGTAAATATGAGCCGGTGTGCCCAGCTTTTCCTCCAGACAGTAAGCCCTGACTAAAGGTGAGGGACGATACATCTTATAGAAAGAACGGATCTCCTCGGGGATATCAAAAAAACGTGTTGTGTCATCCAGCTCCTGCTTGCACAGTTCGCTGCAGAAAATTCCTTCCAGATCCTCCTGCTTTAAAGGCTGAAGGGTGCCGGGATTGAGCAAAGGTGCGGGCTTTTTCTTCATATCGCCCCGGACATTGTACCACTGCTTAGGCATTTCCTGTTCTTCCAGATAAATCTTGTAGGGAATCTCTTGCTTGTTCATAAGGTAACTCCTTTCATGAGTGAATGATGTTGGGGCAATAAAAAAACTGCCCCTGCAACTGTTTGCTGGGACAGGTTATATCCTGCGGTGCCACCCGGCTTGGTACTTTCATACCCACTCAATACACACTGACATGTGCTGCACTTGTTTACGAAGATGCTGCTCCGTCTCCCATAATCTGCTGCCTGTGACAACATTTCCGGTCGCCCTCGAAAGCCCATTCAATCCGGCGCTTCCTGCCGCGATCCCACCATCCGCGGCTCTCTGTGAAAAAACGGTTCCGAACCTACTCACTCTTTCTCATCGGTTTATCAAATGGTAGCATACTTGAAAATGTGTGTCAAGCAACTATACATGACCTCCGGTTCTGTGATATACTCATCTATGTATGCGAAAATGACAATGCATAAAAACAGATAACAGGATTGAGTTACAAATGAAACTGACATTGGAAACGGAAGAAACAGAAAAGTTGCAGCAGGAAGAAGATTCCATCGTAAATCCGGAAGCGGAAAGATATGATGTGGAAATGCCAAGGACCAGAAAGGAAAAAGTACTGGCCTTTATGGATATCTTCGGAGATCTGGTATTTTTAAACATCTGCTTTTTTGTGGCATCGATCCCAATTGTGACCATGGGCGCTGCCATGACGGCGCTATACCGGGTGATGCTGAAGATCGTAAGAAAAGAAGAGGGAGAGGCGATAAAATCCTTTTGGAAATATTTTGCCAGGGATTTTGTTCCGGCTACCAAAGCCTGGGTCATTGTGATCGCAGTCCTTGCGGGAATCTGGGGTGAGTATTGCTATATGGTGACAACAAAAGGCACCGTGCTTGCGCTGATGATCGCCCTGATCGGTATTGAACTGGTACTGCTTTGCTTTACGGTACCGCTGGTTTTCCCGTTGATCGCAAGATACGAAAACAAGACCTTTGCATATTTTAAAAATGCACTGCTCCTTTCTTATCAGAAGATCGGCGTATGGTTCAGAGTGTTCTTTTCCTGGATTGCACCGGCACTGCTTACCATTTCCAATCCCAAGGTGCTGTATTACGGATGGTATGCGTGGATGTTTATCGTTGTTTCCCTGGTCACATACAGTAACTCCATGATCCTTAGAAAGATGTTTGACGAGCTGGAACAGGAGAGAGAAAAATGAATAAAACAGAATACGTAGATTGCATCAGCAGAAGTCTGAGCGGAAGAGTTTCACCGGCTGTACAGCAGGAAACGATCAGCTACTATAAGGAATATATAGATTCGCAGATCGTAAAAGGAGATCCTGAAGAATTAGTACTTGCTAACCTGGGGGATCCCGCGCTTCTTGCAAAAAGCGTTATTGCATCCCAGCCGGAAGTGTATGAAGGGGAAGTGGTCAGCGACATGAAAAGTGATGAAGCTGATGCGCAAAGCAGAGGGTTTATGATCGTTGTGGGCGTGCTCCTTGCAGTGCTCCTTATAGTGCTTCTGGTGATCGCGCTTTTGTTTCATGCGGCGCTGAAATATATGCCGATACTGATCCCTGTAATTTGTATTTTGCTTATGATCAAAAAGCTGAGGCGGTAGAAAAACCGAAAGAAAACAGTCCCTGAAATGGTAACAACCCGCCAGGGGTGACGGGTTGTTTTGGGGAGTATAAATTAAGAAACTTTGTTAGCAACAACTTATTGGGGGATTGCTGTTGCTGATATTATTATATGGCTTTTTGCCGTTTGGTGCAATAGCTTAGACCCCCAAAAGGTATTAAAAAACTATAAAGTTTATTATGAAAAAAGAAAAAGGATAAAATGGGAAGAAAAATGGAATTAATCGCCCCCTGCCACTTCGGTATGGAGGCAGTTTTAAAACGGGAAATCATTGATCTGGGCTATGAGATCACTGCTGTAGACGACGGCAGAGTAAGTTTTGGCGGCGATGAAGAAGCGGTTTGCAGGGCGAATATTTTTTTGCGCAGTGCGGAACGTATTCTGATCAACGCAGGCTCTTTTACGGCGCAGTCATTTGAGGAATTATTTGAAGGGACAAAAGCGATCCCCTGGGAAAGTTATTTCGAAAAAGATGCCAAATTCTGGGTGGCAAAAGCAGCCAGTGTGAAGAGCAAACTATTTTCTCCTTCGGATATTCAGTCCATTATGAAAAAAGCCATGGTGGAGCGAATGCGCGAGCATTATGGCATAGACTGGTTTCCGGAGACTGGGGCTTCTTATCCGGTCAGAGTCTTCATTAAAAAAGATGTTGTGACCGTAGGGATCGATACCACGGGAGAATCCCTGCACAAAAGAGGCTACAGGCTTTTGGCTGCAAAGGCGCCTCTGCAGGAAAACCTTGCGGCGTCTCTGATCATGCTGACCCCCTGGAAGAAAAACCGGATCCTGGTGGATCCTTTTTGCGGCAGCGGAACATTCCCCATTGAAGCGGCGCTTATGGCAGCGGGTATCGCACCCGGCGCAAACAGAAGCTTCTTATCGGAGAACTGGACGAATCTGATCCCGAAAAAACAATGGTATGACTGTGTTGATGAAGCACAGGATATGGTGGATACTTCCGATATGCCGGACATCCAGGGATATGATATTGATGAAAAAGTAATACGGGTGGCAAGAGAAAATGCCAAAACAGCCGGTGTGGAAAAGTATATTCATTTTCAAAAGCGCCCTGTCAGCGAGCTGTCGCATCCGGGGAAATACGGCTTTATCATAACCAATCCGCCGTACGGTGAGAGACTTTCCGAAAAGTCGGAATTAAGGGAGATTTATACCACACTGGGACAGCGGTTTAAAGCCCTTGACTGCTGGTCGATGTATATGATCACAGGATATGAGGATGCGGTAAAAGATCTGGGAATGAAACCGGCAAAGAACAGGAAGCTGTATAACGGAATGTTGAAGACCTACTTCTATTCATTCCCCGGACCGAAACCCGGATCCGCAAGAGGTGAGGGCAGATCATGAAAGGAAGGACGGCAGTTTTTTATGTGGTGCTTTCCCTGCTGGTGTTTGCTCTGTTTTTCGGTGGGATGTTGATGGCCGGAAAAAAAGAAAAGCCGGAAGAAGGAAGCGGTCAGGCAAAAGTGGAACTTCCCGGAGAGCCGGAGAATGGTACGTCAGTGTCGGATAATGACGCGGCAAAGGAAGAGCAGGGCGAAAAAGAAGGGGAGGATCTGCGCGGACTCTATCCCCGCATCGTAGTTTTGGATCCTGCCTGCGGCGGCGACCGGAAGGGCCTGTGGGCCAGATGGGAAGATGCGGGAGTGCAAAAAGAGATCACGGAAAAAGAGATCGTTTTGGATGTAGCGCTTCGGGCTGAGAAGATCCTGCAGGAAAAGGAAGTGTATACAGTGCTGACAAGAAGGGACGATACAGATGTGCCGGAAGATGACAGGGTAGCTTCAGCAAATGATATCCCTGCGGATCTGTTTGTGGGCCTGCATCTGGACAGTCAGCAGGATTCGGCAATCTATGGTATCAGCGCTTCCTATAATGAGGATTTTTATATGCCGGAGTACGACAGCGGGACCTTTGCTTATGATATGGTAAGCTCCATATCCCAAAAGGCCAATGAAAAAGCACTGGGCATAGAAAGTAAGGAAGAAAGCACAACCCTTCGCAAGATCATGGTGCCGGGAACGGACATTTCCCTGGGATGTATCAGCAATATGCAGGAAGTACGTCTTTTATCCCGGGAGGATTACAGACAGCGTCTTGCGGAAGGTATAGCAGAAGGCGTTATGACGGCCTTTACGAAAATGGAGGAAAGCAGAAATGGAAAAGATGAATAACGATCAGATCGTCCTGGCAAGCTCCAATGCGGGAAAACTGCGGGAGGTAGCTAAGATCCTGGAGGGAACGGGGCTGAGCATTGTGCCTCTGTCAGAGACCTCCTTTCAGGGAGAGATCGATGAGAACGGTGAGACCTTTGAAGAAAATGCGCTGATCAAGGCAAGATGCGTGTCACAGGCGCTGGGAATGCCGGCTTTGGCCGATGATTCCGGACTGGAGATCGATGCCATGGGAAAAGAGCCCGGCGTCCATTCAGCCAGATTTATGGGACACGATACTTCTTACGATATCAAGAATGCGGAGATCCTGCGCCGGCTGTCAGGCCTTCCGGCGGAGGAGAGAACTGCCCGGTTTGTCTGCGCCATGGCGCTGGTATGGCCCGGCAGAGAAGAGAAGGTGGTAAAGGAGACCATGGAAGGGCAGATTGCCTTTGAGCCCGCCGGAGAGAACGGATTCGGATACGATCCCATCTTCTTTTTACCCCAATACGGCATGACTTCGGGCCAGCTGAGTACAGAAGGAAAAAATGCCATCAGCCACAGAGGGAAAGCCCTTCGGAAAATGGCAGAGACAATCCGGCAGATGCAGGAAGAAAAATAAGGAGAAAACTCCGGAATGGAAACAGCGATCAAAGGGCCCTGCCGCATACTGATCATCAGTGACAGTCACGGCAGGCTGGCCAATCTGCAGCAACTCATGAAGAAAATGAAATCCCCGGACCTGACCATCCACTGTGGGGATTTAGAGGCTTTGCCCGAAGATATCGAAAGGATCGTGGGAAGTAAGCTTGTTTACGTCAGGGGAAATTGTGACTTTTCCCCATCGCTTCCGCTGGAGCGGGAACTGATGATCGACAGGTACAAGGTGCTGGTCACCCACGGAAACCGGTATGGGGTTTCGGGAACGCCGCTGATCCTGCAGGAAGAGGCCAAAGGGAGAGGGTATGACATGGCCTTTTTCGGCCATACCCACAGGCCCTATCTGAATATCGGATCGGACATTACCCTGGCCAATCCCGGCAGTATCTCGCTGCCGAGACAGGATAACGGCAGGGCTTCCTATCTGATCATGGAGATCGACAGGGCGGGCGAAGCCCACTTTCATCAGAACTATCTGTAAGTTTTTTTAATTTTTTAAAAAATTTGATGATTTAATGCTTGACAGGTCCTTAGTGATATAATATAATTTATCGTGCGTTGTGGTTCGGATTCAATGACTGCGGGGTGTGGCTCAGCTTGGCTAGAGCGCCTGGTTTGGGACCAGGAGGTCGCAGGTTCGAATCCTGTCACCCCGATGTGACAATATTTTGCGGGTGTAGTTCAATGGTAGAACACCAGCCTTCCAAGCTGGACACGTGGGTTCGATTCCCATCACCCGCTTTTGGAAACCGCAAAAGTGTGGTTTCCTACCCAGATAGAATGCTTTCGATGGGTAGAGTTAATTTCTTTGCCCCTGCTTGGGCGGATAGCCGTGACAGTCTCCAATTACCTACTTGGAACTTCAATATGTGTCCGTAGCTCAGCTGGATAGAGCAACGGCCTTCTAAGCCGTGGGTCGGGGGTTCGAATCCCTTCGGGCACGCTCAGAGGGAGGGAAGCCTTCCTTATTTTTTTGTGGTGGGTATAGCGCAGCTGGTTAGCGCGCCAGATTGTGGCTCTGGAGGCCAAGGGTTCGAATCCCTTTATCCACCTTGATGGGCTATCGCCAAGCGGTAAGGCACAGGACTTTGACTCCTGCATTCGGCAGTTCGAATCTGCCTAGCCCAGTTTATATTCGGGCCATTAGCTCAGGTGGTAGAGCACTTGACTTTTAATCAAGTTGTCCGGGGTTCGAGTCCCCGATGGCTCACTGAAAATCGCTGAAAGGCCGGAACAAGGCGTTCGGCGATTTTCTTTTTATTTCTGCATTTGCAAATAGGAGATAGTTTTACTCAGCCGTAGGCGGTTATAGACTGCATTTGCAAAAACCACCTATGGGTTCGTAAAACCCGCAGCAAAGCTGCTCATCGTATGCTTCGCATACTGTTTTACTCAGCCATAGGCGGTTCCTGCTTCGCAGGCGATCCCCTGCATCCTCCATCTCCTTGCGTGCGAGCACGCGGATATGGAGTCTACAGGTTATCATTTTGCAAATAGTAACACGCGGGTGTGGCGGAATTGGCAGACGCGCCAGATTTAGGTTCTGGTGGGAGACCGTGCAGGTTCAAGTCCTGTCACCCGCATTCTTGAAACGGAAACAGAGAAACGATTTTTTATAAGGAGGTTTTTATGGCAGAGCAGAGCATTGAATTTCGTTATGATACCCAGCTTCTTATCGAAGGAGAGGATCTGGACGAGGATGAAATCTTTGATTACATCTCCAAGAATTTCGTGGGAGATTCCCTTCTGGCGGTGGGAGATGAAGAACTGATCAAGATCCATTACCATACTAACGAGCCCTGGAAGGTTCTGGAGTATTGCAGAACCCTTGGGGAGATCTACGATATCGTGGTTGAGGATATGGACAGACAGGCAAGAGGTCTGCAGGGCTGATGGTTTTTCGTTGACAATGAAAACCGGCGGCTTTAAAATGGAATAGGTTAAGTAACGAATTAGGAGGTCTGAAACATCAGGCCTCTTTTTTAAGACAAAGGAGGGTGTGTTATGGGTGAGTGGCTGTCGTTTTTGTCACAGGACGTGATCAATGTTTGCAGGGCGATCCTGCTTCTGTTTGCGGCTTATATTGTGGCAGGCATTTCAAAAATGCTTTTTATCGGTCTTTTGAAAAAGACGAAGCTTTCCGACTGGATCAAGAAGACGGAAGGGGAGGAAGGCGGAGATAAAAAAGCGGAGCAGACCATGAATTATATCGGGAAACTGGTGTATCTGCTGGTGTTTTTACTGTTTGTGCCCGGGATCTTTTCTTATCTCGGCATCAGTCAGGTGGCAGATCCCATCCTGCGGCTTCTTTCGTCCGTATGGGGTTATGTGCCTAATATCATCGCAGCTGTCATTGTGATCCTGGTGGGCAATCTGGTGGCAAAGCTTGTGCGCCAGCTGGTGGCACCGCTTCTGGTACGGGCCGGACTGGACAGGCTGCAGGAAAAGGCAGGTCTTGAAACCAAAGAGGATGGCAAGCTTTCCGTTACCGTATCCTATATCCTGTATGTGCTGATCCTGATCCCTGTGATCGTTGTAGCCCTGCAGGCACTGGGGATCGAAACACTGACATCCCCGGCCATCGCCATGCTTTCGAATATTTTTTCCTTTATCCCCAACATTGCCGTAGCAGTGATGATCATGCTGCTGGGCGGTCTTTTGGGCAAGCTTCTTCGGAATATCTTAAGACAGCTTCTGGCTTCCTCCGGAGTGGATATGAAGCTGCAAAAGCTTCTGGGAGAAAAGGGCAGAGGATTTGTTTTTTCAACGGTTGTCAGTGAGCTGGCCAGAGTGATCGTTATCATCTTCTTCGTAGTGGAAGGTCTGAACGTTCTGCATCTTTCCGTTATGACCAAGGTTGGGGCTACCCTCATCGATTACATGCCTAATGTACTGGCGGCGCTGGTGATCCTGCTGGCAGCGGTCATCGGAGCGGACCTGGCGGAAAACGCCCTGAAAAAGAGCGGCCTGTCCGGCTTTGCGCTGATCACCAGAGTGACCATTGTTACCGTTGGCATATTTATGATCTTAAGCCAGCTGGGAATCGCGGATCAGATCGTGACAAAGGCGTTTCTTCTTATCGTGGCAGCCCTTGCTGTAGCCTTTGGCGTGGCCTTTGGCGTCGGCGGCAGGGAATTTGCCAAGCATCAGCTTGACAGGCTGGAAAAGAAGCTGGAAAGCGGCAGAGAAGAGGCAAAGGAAGATGCGAAGGAGCAGGACTAAGAAGTTAGTCCTGCTAACGGAATACAAGTGAAAATATTAGCATAAGGCAACAAAAAGCACCCCATACGGGGTGCTTTTATTTTGCTATAAAGCTTTTTATTTCATCTTCGCGAATTTGGATTTGTCCCATCCTTTGATCAGCGAGGACCAGGATTTGGCATTGCCGATCACATGCAGGTAAGGATTGGTGTATTTGGTCGAATCAGGGCTGTCCATGTTGGTGAACACCCTCCAGGTACCCGGTCTGTTCTGCAGGCCCAGAAGCAGGCCCTGCGCAGCCTCAGTGGGGTCATCCGTTATGGCACGGAAGATCACTGCATCGATCATATCGTTAAACTCTGCTTTGTAGTAGGTGTAAGCTACTGCCGCGGCCTGTACATCAGAGCCGCTGGATGCGGTAAAGCCCTGCTCAGAAAGAATGATGCGGGTATTTTTTCCGAAGTTCTTCTTTACGTATTTCGTCAATACTTCCAGATTCTTGGGTGTTACAAAAGTACTGGAGGTATTGCTGGAAGTATAATCGTCATTCCAGGTATCACTCTTTGTCAGGATGGAAGGATAAGCATGGTAAGCAAGATTCCAGTTGATCTTTTTGTTATCCTTTTTGATCAGCTTGTTAAACTGATCCATAAAGGGTTTGGCACCCCAGCCGCCGTCCCAGTCGTTGAAAGTATGATCCGTACAGATGTATACTCTCGAATTCTTCGAATGGCTCCGTACTGCATAATACATGGTGCGGTAGGTGGCTTCATAGTGCTTCAGCATGGTGTTCATGCTCATGGATCCGTGGTAATACCAGCCGGGACCTTCGTTGCCGACATTTACCTCATTACCCAGGATCCAGTTGTCCAGATGACAGTTGGCAGCCGCCAGATTTTCTCCCATGTAATTAAAGAGAGCTTCCCAGGTCTTACGGGCTTTTTTCTCGGTGCCGTTCAGGGTGTAGTAAGCATGTCCCCCTTCTCTTGCACCGGGTGCTACCAGATAGCTGTATTCTCCGCCGGGCCACTGCAGCATGAACTGTGCGGTGCAGACCAGTCCTTCCTTGTTACAGGAGGAAACCCAGTTGATCAGACCCTGCATGGCGTATTTGTTAAAGTAGTAAGTAGTGCCGTTGTAGGTATAGGCGTTATAGTCGTTCTTGCCCACGTCAAAGAAGCTGTTGAGCATGTAATTGTTAAAAATATGCTTGACGTTTCCTGAGTTGCTTCCCTGAAGACCTTTTTTGGAAAGGGCGGTGGGGAAGGGCTCTGTATAAGTGGCAGCTGCTTCCGGGTTGGAGATAAAAGCGCAGTTGCTCATGAGCTTGTATTTTTTTCCTTTTTTAATGGCTACGCCGTATTTGCCGTAAATGAGATTGGTGCCGTCTTCCTCGGTTAAAGGAAGGGTTACGGTAACGCTCTTCATCTTGGGCAGAACGGCAATCTTCTTTTCGATCTTGCCGGATGCCGGATCCACAGTGACCAGATAGTAGGAGGCATCGCTGCTCTTTAAGCGCTTCGGAGATTTCACCTGAGCAGAGAGCATGCCGTTTTTCACCTTCACGGACTTAATGCGGATCTTGCCTTTCTTTGCCTTTACTTCCTTCACACCTTTGGAGATCTTCACGGAAACGGTATCGGACCAGCCGCCGCAGCATCTTGCATTCAGGGAATCAGCGGTATAGGCGCGGACCTTGAAGAAGTACTGTTTTTTCAAAAGGTTGGTGATCTTGGCTCTGCCGGCTTTGGCGACCGTGAAATAGGAGGTCTTTTTTGCCGGGAATTTATTGCTGGTGGAAAAAGCGATCTCATAACACTGTGCGGCATCTACGCCGTTAAAGTTTAAGATGGCTGTTCCCGTTCCGGAAGAGGTCACGCCCTTTACAACAGGGATTCCGGCCTGGGAGCCGATCCACTTGGCATACACATGATAGGAAGCCACGTTACCGTCGGCATCCGAATCAAAAAAGGTTCCTGCCGGAATGGCGGTAATGGGTTTTGTCAGAGCTTCGTCTTCAAACCAGCCTCCGAAAAGACTGCCGGCTTTTACCGGTGCATGAAGGGTGACGCCCTGATCCTCTACCGTAAACTTGGTTGCCACAAGGCCTGCATTTTTGTCGGTGGTTTTATGGAAGCCGCCGTTGTAGTGATATTCGATGGCGAAATCTACGGGAGTGGTGTTCCACTCGGCAACCAGACGGTAATTAGTGTTGAACTTGTAAGGGTTCTCGGAAGACTTGGTAAACTGGGAAGCCTTTACGGGGCTGCTTTCGTCTTCCTCATATCGTCCGTTGATATCCCGATATACATGCCAGCATTTGATCTTATAACCATGACGGATCATGTTGCCTGCAGCTGCGGGACACTGTTTGCGGAGAGTTTTTCCGGAAGGATAGGAAGTTTCCGGGATCAGTGTGGCGTTGCCGTGAGCATCGTCATCCACAAATACGATGGTGTAGGAATCGGAGGTGTTGCCCGAAACGGATGCGGTGGCATCCTGTGCATCCAGCGCCTCATCTTCAAATGCAGCATCGTCTTCGGTATAAGCGTTTTCCTGCGCTGCGAGAATGTCGTTGGCAGATATGACGGGATCACTGCCTGTCTCTTTTCCCGATACGTTCTCCGGGATATATAAGCCGGTTATGATCAGCAGAAAGCTGAGGATAACGGAGCATATTCTTTTTGTACGTAAATTCATTTGTTTCCCCTTTCATCTTTAAAAAATAAAATACCAATACAGTATACCGCAAAAATTGATTTTTCACAAATTTTATTGCGGATTGAAAACTTCCCTGATTTCCCTTATAATAGTGTAAGCTTGTGCAGATGCTGCGCAAAGCAAAAAGAAGAAAAAAGAGGATGGATAGAATGAAACTGAAATATTTCGGAACCGATGGCTTTCGCGGCAGAGTAAATAAGGATCTGAAGGTGGAGCACGCTTTGAAGATCGGACAGTTTTTGGGATATTATTTTTCCGAGAAAAAAGGAAAACCTGCCCAGTGTGTGATCGGAAAAGACACCCGCATGTCCAGCTATATGTATGAATATGCCATTGCGGCGGGCGTTACCAGCGTGGGTGGAGATGCATATCTGATGCATGTTACCACATCACCCAGTGTATCTTATATCACGAAGGTGGACCGGTTTGATTTCGGTATCATGATCACGGCCAGCCACAATCCCTATCACGACAACGGGATCAAGGTTTTCGATGAGAACGGAAATAAACTGACGGACGATATCCTCTATGAAGTAGAGCAGTATATCGACGGTGAGATCACCATCCCGGGAACGGAAGAGGTAGGGGCCTGCAAGGATTATATCGCCGGCAGAAATAAGTATATGGGATATCTTTCCTCCATTCCCGCAGAGTCCTTCCGGGGATACAGAGTAGGACTGGATTGCGCCAACGGTGCATCCCACAGCATTGCGAAAAATGTATTCCAGATGCTGGGTGCCGATGTATATGCCATCAGCGACAGACCCGACGGAAAAAACATCAATGTGAACTGCGGTTCCACCCACATCGAAGAGCTTTGCAAGCTGGTACGGGCTGAGCGACTGGACATCGGATTTGCCTTTGACGGTGATGCGGACAGATGTCTGATGGTCAATGAAAAAGGCGAAGTAGTGGACGGCGATGGGATCATGTATATCCTTGCTAACTATTTTAAGCAAAAAGAAATGCTCAGAGGCAATGCCATTGCGGTAACGGTCATGAGCAATCTGGGACTGAAAAACGCTCTTGCGGACAAGGGCATCGGCGTGGAAGTGACCGACGTGGGAGACAAATACATTGCTGCTGCGCTGGATGAAAAGAAGCTTTCCATCGGCGGCGAGCAGTCCGGCCATATCATTGTGAAAAAATATGCCAACACCGGTGACGGAATCCTTACCGCCATTCTTCTGGCAGAGATCCTGGTATCCCAGAAAGCACTTGCTTCCGCATTGGTGGGAGATCTGAAGATCCTTCCCCAGAAGCTTGTGAATGTGAAGTCGGAAAAGAAAGATGAGATCATGGAGACACCTGCCACCATTGCATTTGCGGAAAAGATCAATGCGGAACTGGAAGGAAAGGGCCGTCTGCTTCTCAGAAAGAGCGGTACGGAACCCCTGATCCGCATCATGGTGGAAGCACCGGATGATCAGACCATTGATGATGTGATCGAGCGCACTAAGGCATACCTGGACAGCTGCCTGTAAAAAACAGAGGTTAATCGGAATATGACATTACAAAGAGAAATACTGGAATTAAAATTGGAAGATCAGTTTGAAGAACTGGTACGGACCATGTTCGGCAAGGAGATTGAAGAATGCAACGATGAGCAGCTGTATTTTGCCATCCTGCGCCTTGCCAAGGGAATGATCCATGCCACGGAACCCAATGAAGGTCCCAAGAAGGTTTATTATATTTCCGCGGAGTTTCTTATCGGAAAGCTTCTTTCCAACAATCTGATCAATCTGGGGATTTACGATAAGCTTGCGGAGATTCTGGAAAAGCATGACAAGCAGCTTTCCGTTATTGAAGAGATCGAACCGGAACCCTCTCTGGGTAACGGAGGTCTGGGAAGACTGGCGGCCTGCTTTTTGGACTCCATCGCCACCCTGGGGCTGCCGGGAGACGGCATCGGCCTGAATTATCATCTGGGACTGTTTAAGCAGGTGTTTGCGGATCATAAACAAACAGCCGTACCCAACCCCTGGATGCAGAAGGAAAGCTGGCTGAAGAAAACCGACACCGTATTTGATGTCTTCTTCGGCGATCGGAAAGTCAGAGGAAGACTCTATGATCTGGATGTGGTGGGATATGAAAGCGGCACCGGTCAGCTGCATCTGTTTGATATCGAGTCGGTGGATGAGAGTATTGTGAAAGAGGATTCCATTGATTTTGACAAGGAGCAGATCGAGAAAAACCTGACCCTGTTTCTGTATCCCGATGATTCGGATAAGGAAGGAAATCTTCTCCGGATCCACCAGCAGTATTTCATGTGTTCCTGCGGCGCACAGCTGATCTTAAAGGAACTGAAAGAGCAGAAAAACGATCTGCGGCATATGTATGATTATGCCGCCATTCAGATCAACGATACCCATCCAACCATGATCATTCCGGAGCTGATCCGGATCCTGGTGGAGGAAAAGGCCTTTACCATGGATGAGGCTATTGACGTGGTCAGACAGACCTGTGCTTACACCAACCATACCATTCTGTCTGAGGCCCTTGAAAAATGGCCCCTGGAGTATCTGGAAAAGGTAGTGCCCCAGCTGGTACCCTATATCAGGGAACTGGATAAGAGAGTGAAAGCTGCTTATCAGGACGAAAAGGTATATATCATTGACGAGGATGATCTGGTACACATGGCGCATATCGATATCCACTACGGTTATTCGGTAAACGGCGTGGCAGCCATCCATACCCAGATCTTAAAGGATACGGAGCTGCATCATTTTTACAAGATCTATCCGGAGAAGTTTAATAACAAGACCAATGGCATCACCTTCAGACGGTGGCTTGTATCCTGCAACAAACCCCTTACCTGCCTGATCACGGAGAAGATCGGAAAAGGCTTTATCAAGGATGCGTCAAAACTGCGGGAACTGCTGGCTTATAAAAACGATGCGGCATTTTTGGAAGCTCTGGACCGTATCAAACAGGATAATAAGTTAGCATTGGCTGACTATTTGAAAAGCGTGGAAGGCATCGAACTGAATCCGGAATCTGTTTTTGATATTCAGATCAAGCGTCTTCATGAGTATAAAAGACAGCAGATGAATGCCCTTTATATCATTCATAAATATCTGCAGATCAAGGCGGGAAATATACCGCAGCGGCCCATCACCTTTATCTTCGGTGCAAAGGCTGCGCCGGCTTACGTGATCGCTCAGGATATCATCCATCTGATCCTTTGTCTTTCCGAACTTGTGGACAGTGATCCGGATGTGAGGGATCATATGAAGGTTGTTATGGTGGAGAACTATAACGTGACCTACGCTGAAAAACTGATCCCTGCCTGTGACATTTCCGAGCAGATCTCTTTAGCTTCCAAAGAAGCATCCGGAACAGGAAACATGAAGTTTATGTTAAACGGTGCCGTTACCCTGGGAACCAGCGACGGAGCCAATGTGGAGATCCACGATCTGGTGGGAGATGATAATATCTATATCTTCGGTGAAAAATCCGAGGCAGTGATCCGCCACTACGAAAAAGAGGATTATGTGGCAAAGGATTACTATGAAAAGAGCCCTGTGATCAGGGAAGCGGTGGACTTTATCATCGGAAAGCAGATGCTTGCCATCGGAGACAAAGAGAATCTGACAAGACTGCATAAGGAACTTTTGGAGAAAGACTGGTTTATGACCCTTCTGGATCTGGAAGAGTACATCAAATGCAAAGAGCAGGTATTTGCCGATTATGAGGATCGCGAAAGCTGGAGAAGAAAGATGCTGCAAAACATTGCCATGGCAGGATTTTTCTCATCGGATCGTACCATTACGCAGTACAACGATGATATCTGGCATTTGCATAAAGCACAGATTTAGTATCGCACGCTGGGGGAAGCATGAAAAAGAAAAGAGCAGCCGGCATCTTACTGCCGATCACATCGCTGCCTTCCGAATACGGCATCGGAACCATGGGAAGAGCGGCCTATGAATTTTTGGATTTTTTGAAAAAAGCGGGACAGACCTATTGGCAGATCCTGCCGGTGGGGCCTACCAGTTTCGGAGATTCGCCCTATCAGTCCTTTTCCACCTTTGCGGGGAATCCCTATCTGATCGATCTGGAGACTCTGGTGGATGAGGGGCTTTTGACAAAGAAGCAGTGCAGGGATGCAGGGATCGAGCCGGTACCCTATAAAGGTGATCTTTCGGCAGCAGCGATTGCAAAGACGGTGCAGGAAGAACCGGAGGATAAAAGAGTCAGACGGGCGCAGATTCCGGCCATGTATATCGATTATGCGCTGCAGTATCAGCGCCGTTACCCCCTTTTAAAGAAAGCCTATGTTAACTTTTTGAAACAGGAAGGACCAAAGAGCGCTTCCTACAGAGCCTTTTGTGAAGAGAACGAAGACTGGCTACCGGACTATGCGCTGTTTATGGCCCTGAAGGATGAGAATAAAGGACTCCCCTTTACCGAATGGGAAAAGGACCTTCGGATCCGCCGGAAAAAGGCTGTGTCCGAGGCAAGGAAACGGTTGGGATCCGAAGCGGGATTTTACAGTTTTCTGCAATTTGAATTTTATGCGCAGTGGGAAAAACTGAAAGCCTATGCTAACAAAAACGGCATTCTGATCATCGGCGATATACCCATTTACGTGGCAGCGGATTCCGCTGATGTATGGGCTGATCCGGAATTGTTTATGCTGGATAAAGAAGGAATTCCCACGGCAGTGGCGGGAACGCCGCCGGACTTTTTTTCCGAAACGGGACAGCTTTGGGGGAATCCGATCTACAACTGGGAATACCATAAGGAAACCGGCTATGCCTGGTGGATCAGCCGCATGAGAAAGAGCTTTATGCTTTACGATGTGGTCAGGATCGATCATTTCAGAGGATTCGATGAGTATTATTCCATTCCCAGCGGCAGCAAGACCGCAAAGGAAGGGGAATGGGTCAGCGGCCCGGGACTGAAGCTTTTTGATGCCATCAGCGCATCCTTAGGGGAGCTGAATGTCATCGCCGAAGATCTGGGACTTTTGACAAAGTCCGTGGAGCGGATGGTGAAAAAGAGCGGCTTCCCAAATATGAAGGTGCTTGTTTTCGGCTTTTCGCCGGAGGGAGACAGTGTTTATCTGCCTCACAATTATGAGAGAAACTGTGTGGTCTATACGGGAACACACGATAATGATACGGCTGTGGGATTTTACGCAGGGGCCGGAAGGAAGGAAAAGGCCTTTGCCAGAGATTATCTGGGAGTCCGGGCCGGCGGGAAAGCCTTTGGACAGGCCATGCTGCGGGCAGCTCTTTCCTCCCGCGCGGATACGGCCATTATCCCTATGCAGGATTATCTGGGCCTGGGAAATGAAGCAAGGCTGAACCTGCCTTCCACATTGGGTGGGATCAACTGGCAGTGGAGGCTTTTGCCGGGACAGATCACAGAGGGACTGGCTGCGGATATTCGGAGGAAATGTTTTGTTTCCGGACGGTGCAGCCAAAGGTTGTAATGAAAGGAAGAGAAAGGAGAAAAAGCATGAGTAAAGCTGCAATTTTTCTGGCGGACGGGTTTGAGACAATAGAGGGTCTCACGGTGGTGGACCTTTGCAGAAGAGCAGGGGTGGACCTTGTCACGGTGAGCGTTACGGATAGTAAGCGGGTGGTAACTGCCCACAGGATTCCCCTGGAGACGGATCTTACCATATCGGAGCTGGATTTTGACAGTCTGGATATGATCATTCTGCCGGGCGGGATTCCGGGAACGCCCAATCTGGAAGCCTGCGATCAGCTGATGCAGCAACTGAATGCTTTTTATGAAGCGGGAAGATATATCAGCGCCATCTGCGCGGCGCCCCGGATCTTCGGAAAACGGGGATATCTGAAGGGCAGAAAAGCCACCTGTTTCCCCGGTGTGGAAAGCTTTTTGGAAGGGGCTGATTATACCGGCAGCAAGCTTGAAGTGGCAGATCATCTGATCACAAGCCGGGGCATGGGAACCGCAACAGAGTTTGCCCTTGCCATTGTAGAGCGCCTGGAAGGAGCGGACAAAGCAAAGGAGATCGCTTCCCAGGTTACCTTTGAGGGCTGGAAGTGATCATATTTGAATTGTGATAAGCCGGATTGTCGGTGACTTCGTCGCCGAACCAGTCCGGCTTTTTAAATGCCAGAGCGGCTGCTTCGTCCGGGAATTCCACCTCAGCCATGATCAGCTCTTTGGGAGAAGTGAAGATGTCGAGCTCGGCCACGAGCCGGACTTTTGTATCGGATTCGGAGGAAGGGTGGTTTACATAACTGTCCAGCGGGATCAGATACCGGGTCTTTCGGATGATGTTGCCGTCGGCTTTCGGCAAAAGATGCTCAAAGGCCTCTTTTGTCAGGGGAAGGTTATATTCCTCCCGGACCATCATGCCGGAGCCCTTGTAGGTAAAAGTATATTTCTCGCCCCGTTTGCGGATGCGAAGAACAGGCTCTGTATTCAGATAGGCCTGGGTGATCTCGGTATGCTCATAGGATTCCAGATCCTTTGGCAGCTGTTTTACCAGATATTTACGTTCGATTTCCATGATCAGAATCTCCTTCCATAGCACGTTGTGTATTTTTCGATTCCGCTACATTTCAACATTATATACGATATTAAAGAAAGAAACCAGTTCCCTTTTAAGTGTTGACATTAAGGCCTGTGTTTTCGATAATAAGAATGGATGCATTATAATCGTTTTTTGTGTGCAGAAGGTGCGTTATGGATACGATCAGAATAGATGCAAATCAGAAAAACGTCAGGGATCCCCTTACGGAATTATATAATAAGGCCGGCGCCAGAGAGTTTGTAACGGAATCCTGTAAAACCGGCGGCGGGCTTTTGATGATCCTGGATCTACCGCTATATGGTGCGCTACTGGCGAAAACCGCAGAGATCTCATATGTTTCCGTGCCCATCGCAAACCGGGAGTGAGGAGATAAAAATGCTTTTTTTGAATGGAGACAAGGAACAAAAACCGGTGCCTGTCAGGGCAGCGGCTGTCGCTCTGACAGTTGCCGCTTTGGCAGGACTTCTTGCCGGGTGCGGAGCGGGGGCAGGACAGCCTGGTGCAGCCCCGGAGACAGATCAACAGGCTGCGGAAGAGGAAAATATTTCGTCTCAGGGCAATACCGGTGATGCACAGGGCGAAAGCACAGATCAGGAGACCGGCAGCAGCGATGCATCCGCAGATACGGGCAGCGGGCAGGAAGCATCGGATACAGGGGATGAAACCTTTGAGAAAAAGGACTATATGGACAGCCTCAGTCAGGAGCAAAAGGAGATTCTGTACTGCGTAATGGCATCCATACGGGACGGACAGGAAGCCAACAATCACAGATCCGAAAATGCGGACCGGACAACGGGAAGAGATCTGGCAGATCCTTTATTTGCAACGGATGAAGAGATCTGGTATGCGGCATATTGCATGATCATCAGCCCCGGACTTTCAGGCAATTATGAACTGGTGGAAAACTATCAATCCAAGACGTCGGATGGTCAGGATTATGTGACGGATACCTACGTTGTTCCGGAGGTGGAGCTGAATGAGCTTTTGGAGCTGACCTGCGGGGCCCGAATTTTTGAACCGGAAAAGATGAATACGGGATCCTGCATGGAATATGAGGATGGCAAGTTCCTGGCGCACCTTTTGGATGACTGGGTGAATGCCTACTGCGGTTTTTTGAAGATCGAGCAGATCAGTCCCGGAGAAGTGATGATCTACGGCGTAACGGGCTATGGCAATATTCACTACTACTGTGAATCCAGCTATGATCCCCACAAGTGGGACGTGGTACCGGACTATGACGGGGACGAGGATTTTACCACCATCGATCATTCCTTCTGCGCAAAAGCGACCATTAACGAAAGCAGCCCCTGCGGTCTTACCATTGAAGGCATTCAGTATGACGATCCGGTTTCGGCAAAGATCGCAGCAGATGCGGGAATTGATTTTTCCGGAAAAGCATACGGGACGGCAGCGCAGCAGGAGAGCACAGATGAAAGCTCCTTTGTTCTGCCGGCAAGCAGCCGGGAAAAGCTGAGCGAAAGCGACATTGAGAATCTTTCCGCCGACCAGCTTCGCATGGCCAGAAATGAGATCTATGCCCGTCACGGCAGAAAGTTCAAGGACAAAGACCTGCAGGCCTATTTCGAGAAACAATCCTGGTACATCGGCATCATCGATCCGGAGGATTTCAGTGACGATATGTTGAGTGACCTGGAGCGGGAAAATGCAAATCTGCTGAAAAAAGCGGAAGAACGGAAAAAGAAACAAGAATAATAATTGCACTTTTCCTTTATGCTGTGCTATAATATGTAAGATTGTGGGCGTAGTGCGCCCTTTTCGTTGTAAAGATGCCGGTTTCCCGGTTAGAAGGAGGATTTTTAAGAAATGAGTTTAAAGGTAGAAAAGCTGGAGCACAACATGGCCAAGGTTACCGTTACGGTTCCTGCCGCTGAGCTGAGTGAAGCGGTAGTTAAGGTATACCAGAGACAGAAGAAAAATATTTCCGTTCCCGGTTTCCGCAAGGGTAAAGTGCCTCTTGCAATGGTAGAAAAAATGTACGGCAAGGGTGTTTTCCTGGAAGATGCGGCAAACAGCCTGCTTTCCACTTCCTGGGCCAAGGCCTATGACGAGTGCGAAGAAGAGATCGTTTCCGCACCTGAGATCAATGTGGTTCAGCTTGCTCCTGATCAGGATATGATCTATGAGGCAACAGTTGCATTGAAGCCCGGCGTAGAGCTCGGCAAGTACAAGGGTGTTAAGATCGACAAGATTGACCTGGATGTAACCGATGCGGAAGTAGATGAAGTCATCGACAGAGAGCGTCGTAACAATGCACGCCAGATCACTGTGGAAGACAGAGCAGTACAGGATAAGGATAAAGTTACCATTGATTTTGAAGGCTTCAAGGACGGCGTCGCTTTTGAAGGCGGCAAGGGTGAGGACTATGATCTGGTGATTGGTTCCCACAGCTTTATCGACACCTTCGAAGAGCAGCTCATCGGTAAGAATATCGGTGACGAGTGTGAGGTAAACGTAACCTTCCCTGAGAACTATCAGGCAGAAGAGCTGGCAGGACAGCCTGCAACCTTCAAGGTAAGGATCAAAGGCATTAAGGTTGATGAGCTTCCCGAGCTGGATGATGAGTTCGCATCGGAAGTTTCCGAATATGAGACTGTAGCTGAGTATCGCGACAGCATTAAGAAGGATCTGGCAGAAAAGAAGGAAAAAAGTGCAGCAGATCAGCGTGAGAAAGCAGCCATTGAGGGTGTGATCGCTGATTCCCGCATGGATATTCCCGAAGCTATGATCAAGACCACCCAGAGACAGATGCTGGAAGAGTTTGAGCAGAGACTTTCCGGACAGGGTCTTACCTTCGATCAGTACAAGATGTTCACCGGTACCGATGAAGAGAAGATGCTTGAGCAGATCAAACCCCAGGCTGAGCTTCGGATCAAGTCCAGACTGGTTCTGGAGGCTGTTGTGGAAGCTGAGAAGATCGAAGCTACCGAAGAAGACTTTGTAAAAGAAGCTGAGCGTATCGCTGAAGCTTACAAGATGGATAAAGAGAAAGCCATCGAGATGATCGGCGAGGAAGGAAAGAAAGAGATCCTGAAGGATCTGGCCATCACCAAGGCCGCTGAATTCGTCAGAGATAACGCTGTGGAGGGCTAAGACATGAGTTTGGTACCTTATGTCATTGAGCAGACATCCCGTGGGGAGCGCTCATATGATATTTATTCCAGATTGCTCAAAGAGAGAATCATTTTTCTCGGTGAAGAAGTAAACGATGTATCCGCCAGTGTGGTTGTGGCACAGCTTCTGTTCTTAGAGGCAGAAGATCCGGACAAGGATATTCAGCTGTATATCAATTCCCCCGGCGGCTCTATTTCAGCAGGTATGGCGATCTATGATACCATGCAGTATATCAAATGCGACGTATCCACCATCTGCATCGGTCTGGCAGCCAGCATGGGAGCGTTCCTCCTTGCAGGCGGCGCAAAGGGCAAACGTATGGCCCTTCCCAATGCGGAGATCATGATCCATCAGCCTTTGGGAGGATCCCAGGGACAGGCTACGGAGATCGAGATCGCGGCAAAGCATATTCTGCAGACCAGAGAGAGAATGAACAAGCTTCTTTCCGAGAATACGGGACAGCCTCTTGATGTCATTGCGGCCGATACTGAGCGTGACAACTGGATGCTGGCAAGTGAAGCAAAAGAATACGGACTGATCGACCGCGTCATCGAAAATCGCAAGGATGCGGACGATTCCGAAGATAAGAAATCGAAATAATCACAGGATTACGGGAGCAAAAAAATGGCCGGTAATAAGATAGCAGACGGGAAAGTACGTTGCTCTTTCTGCGGAAAGACGCAATCACAGGCAAGGAAGCTGATCGCAGGACCCTCCGGGGTATTTATCTGTGATGAGTGCGTTGATCTTTGCGCAGATATCATTGAAGAGGAATATGAAAAAGAACAGGTTTTCGGTAATGTAGATCCGGAGATCAACCTGCTTAAGCCTGCTGAGATCAAGGAATTCCTGGACGATTATGTTATCGGACAGGAGCAGGCCAAAAAAGTGCTTTCGGTTGCGGTCTACAATCACTATAAGAGAGTTACCGCTCCGAAGGACCTGGATGATGTGGAGCTGCAAAAGAGTAACATCATTATGATCGGGCCCACCGGCTCCGGAAAAACCTATATGGCACAGACCCTGGCCAAGATCATCAACGTGCCCTTTGCCATTGCAGACGCCACTACGCTGACGGAAGCGGGTTATGTGGGTGAGGATGTGGAAAACATCCTGCTGAAGCTGATCCAGGCAGCAGACTATGACGTGAACAGAGCCGAATTCGGCATTGTCTATATTGATGAGATCGATAAGATCACCAAAAAGGGCGAGAATGTATCCATTACCCGCGATGTATCCGGAGAAGGAGTGCAGCAGGCGCTTCTGAAGATCATCGAGGGAACCGTGGCATCCGTTCCGCCGCAGGGAGGCAGAAAGCACCCCCATCAGGAACTGATCCAGATCGATACTTCCAATATCCTGTTCATCTGCTCCGGTGCCTTTGACGGACTGGAGAAGATCGTGGAAACCAGACTGGATCGCAAGTCCATCGGTTTCAATAACGAGATCGGCGGAAAGAAGATAGAAGACATCGGAGAGGTCTTCAAAGAGGTAACCCCTCAGGATCTGGTGAAATTCGGTCTGATCCCCGAGTTTGTGGGACGTGTGCCCATTACGGTATCTCTGGACGGCCTGGATGAGGCAGCCCTGGAGAGGATCTTAAAAGAGCCTAAGAGCGCGCTGATCAAGCAGTATAAGAAACTGTTCCAGATGGACGATGTAGAGCTGGAATTCGAGCCCAAGGCCGTATCCCTCATTGCACAGAAAGCCCTTGAGAGAAAAACGGGGGCCAGAGGACTCAGATCCATCATGGAAGGCATTATGCTTGATGTGATGTACGAGATCCCTTCGGATTACACCATTGAAAAATGTGTGATCACCGAAAAAGTGGTGAAGGGAGAAGAAAAACCTCTTGTGATCCGCTCAAAGGATAATGAGCCGGAGAAGAAAAAGAGAGCTTAATTGAGAAAAAGAGCAAGCGCCGCCGAACAGGCGGCGCTTTTGAAAACCGGAGGAGGAAACAGGAATGGAACATGAGGAAAAGCAGATCAGGAATATACCGGTGGTACCATTAAAAAACGCGTGTATTTTACCGGATGCCATTGCTCACTTTGATCTCAGCAGACCCAAATCTATTCTGGCAGTGGAAAAAGCCATGCAGATGGATCAGGTGCTCCTTTTGTGTGCGCAAAAATCTGCTGAGTGCTCCGATCCCGGAAAAGACGATCTGTATGAGGTGGGAACCTACGCAAGGATCAAGCAGATCATTAAAATGCCAAATAAGATCATCCGCGTTCTGGCGGAGGGTATCTGCCGCTGCAGGCTTTTGGACATGACAAAGGAAGAGTATTTTTCCGGTCAGGTGGAGCTTTTGGAAGAGGGGCACAAAGACCCGGCTATTGAAGATGCCATGGAAGAAGCCATGAGAAGACAGCTTCTTGACATTCATGCCAGGTATTCCTCTCTGGTACGGAAGAACGATCAGGGGCTGCTGAAGCATCTGGCGGAAGTTGACACTCTTTCCAAGCTGATGGATCAGATCACCATGAACCTGCCAATACCCTTTGAGCAGAAGCAGGGGGTGCTGGAACGGGTGAATCTTCAGCTCAGATACGATTATCTGATGGAACTGTTTCAAAGGGAGATCCAGGTGGCTTCCATCCGAAATGACCTGGCCCAGAAGGTGAAACAGCGGGTGGAAAAGAACCAGAAGGAATATGTCTTAAGAGAGCAGCTTCATTATATCCGGGAAGAACTGGGAGAAGAAAGTTCCGTTTCGGATGCGGATGCGTTCAAAGAAAAGCTTGAAAAAATAAAGGCTTCAAAAGAAGTTAAATCCAAAATTAAAAAAGAAATCGCTAGATTTGAACACCTGAACATTTCTTCTTCAGAGGCGTCAGTGCAAAGAAGCTATGTGGAAACGCTGCTGGAGATGCCCTGGGATAAAAAATCGAAGGACAATAAGGATCTGAAAAAAGCGGAGAAGATTCTCCGGGAAGATCATTACGGATTGGAAAAAGTCAAAGAACGGATCCTGGAATATCTTGCTGTGCGACAGCTGAAAGAAAAAGGAGGAGCGCCTACCATCATTTGCCTGGCGGGACCTCCCGGAACGGGAAAAACATCAGTTGCAAAGAGCATGGCAAAAGCCATGGATAAAAAATACGTACGGATCAGCCTTGGGGGCGTCCGGGATGAGGCAGAGATCCGCGGCCACAGAAGAACCTATGTGGGAGCCATGCCGGGACGGCTGGTTGCCGCCATCAAACAGGCCGGCGTGAAAAACCCCCTGATTCTTCTTGACGAGATCGACAAGATGGGAAGTGATTATCACGGAGACATCTCATCGGCCATGCTGGAAGTGCTGGACAGCGAGCAAAATGTCCATTTCAGGGATCATTACCTTGAACTTCCTCTGGATCTGTCAGAGGTGACATTTGTTGCCACTGCCAATGATCTGTCGGACATTGACCAGCCCCTGTTGGATCGTATGGAAGTCATCGAGATCTCCGGTTATACCACCAATGAAAAGTTGCATATCGCAAAAGAGCATCTGATCAAAAAGCAGCTCAAGCAAAACGGCATCCCGAAAAAAGCGCTGACCTTTACCGATAAAGGCCTGGAAAAGATCATCTTGTCATATACAAGAGAAGCCGGTGTCAGGGAGTTAGAGCGCAAGATCGGAAAGATCTGCCGCAGAACCGCAAGACAGATCGTAGCCGATAAAGACACCATTGTCAGGATCAGCGGGCGGAATCTGTCAGAGTATTTGGGAAAAGAGAAATATCGAAAAGAAAGCGCCAATAAAAAAGCAGATGTGGGCATCGTAAGAGGGCTTGCATGGACTTCCGTAGGCGGCGTTACCCTGGAGATCGAGGTAAACGACATGCCGGGGAAAGGTGAACTGAAACTGACAGGACAACTGGGAGATGTGATGAAAGAGTCTGCTATGACAGCTCTGTCGTTTGTGAGAAGTATATGCGCAGATTACGGTGTGGAGGAGGATTATTTTTCAAAACACGACCTGCACATACATATTCCGGAAGGAGCGGTTCCGAAGGACGGCCCCAGCGCCGGTATCACCATGTCTACAGCTATTTTCTCCTGTGTTACGGGAATTCCCGTACGGGCAGATGTGGCCATGACGGGAGAGGTTACCCTGCGAGGCAGAGTGCTGCCCATCGGAGGCTTGAAGGAAAAAATGATCGCTGCCAAACAGGCTGGAATAACAACTGTTTTGATTCCGGAAGAAAATAAGGCGGATCAGGCCGAGATCGAAGATGAGATCAAGGACGGTCTTACCATTATCCGCGTATCGAAGATGAAAGAAGTGCTGGAACATGCACTGGCCCCCAAAGAGGAGAAAGAACATGGTAATTAAACAGGTTGCCCTGGAAACAGTGTGTGGTATCACCAGCACCCTTCCCAAAAACCAGATGCCGGAGATTGCATTTGCCGGAAAAAGTAATGTGGGGAAATCTTCCCTTATCAACGGACTGATGAACAGAAAGTCCCTGGCAAGAACCTCCGCAACCCCCGGAAAGACACAGACTATCAACTATTATAGGATAAATGACGATTGCTATTTTGTAGACCTTCCGGGATACGGCTATGCGAATACCTCCCGGGAAGTGAAAGCGAAATGGGGAAAGATGATTGAACGATATCTTCGAACCTCTGATAAATTACGTGCGGTATTTTTACTTGTGGATATACGCCATGAGCCCGGTAAGAATGATGTACAGATGTACCGGTGGATCAAAGAAAGCGGCTTTGAGCCGGTAGTCATTGCCACAAAAGCCGACAAGATCAAGAGAAGCAAGCTGGCAGAACAATACAGGATCCTGCGAAAAGGTCTGGGTATGCCGGCAGAAGGTCTTCTGCTTCCCTACAGCGCTCTGAGCAAGCAGGGGAGAGAAGAAATCTACGAGGTGATAGATGGAATTCTTGCAGCGGAATGCCGGGATGATGGCGTATTGCAGGATGAAAGCTGACGGGATGCGGTTCCTAATATGCGATGTGAAGAAATAGCATTGGTGCATAGGAAGGAAATAACAGGCAGGGGTAAGGAAATGCGCAAAAAGAGCCGATATAAAAATTGAGAGTGCCTGAATTGGCGCCTGAATTGATGCCGGATTTGGGTTGCAATTTCGGTCAAATTCTAGTAAAATGATGGAAATAAGAATGATTCCTGTTTCCGTTCCATAAGGAGGTACTCTATGGGGATTGGTGCAATATCTTCTTACAGACCCGTAATTTATAATACGAATACTCTTACAGCAGACAGCCTGAATCCCATTGCAAAGATCAAGGATGAGGATCTGACGAAGAAGCGGATCGACCAGAGTGAGCTGGTTCGTGCTTCGGCTGAGAATGCCAATCCGCTGAAAGCAGGCGAAACGGCTGATTTTCAGGCTGCAGTTGACAGGCAGATGGCTATGGGGATGCAAAAATCCATGGCATTGTTTGGCGAGCAGTCCGTATTCGCATAAAACTGACCGGATTCCCGGCGTTACTATGGGTAGCGCCGGGATTTTTGTATCCAAAAACGGAAATCGGGGAAGGAGTGAGAAGCGTATGAAAGAGAAAGACAAAAAAGACAAAAAAGCGAAACCCAGTCTGGAGCAGAAGCTGGCCATAGAGCGCACCAGTCTGTCCCACGAGAGGACCGATTTGTCGGTGCTTCGAACCAATCTTTCCTTCCAAAATACCAAGCTATCGGTGGAACAGACCCATTTATCCTTTTTAAGGACGGTGGTATCCCTCATCGGTAGCGCGGCAACCATTTACAAGGGTCTGCCGGCAATCGGCGTCTCCCACACCTTCAGTACCACGGTAGCACTGTTTTTGATGGTGGCAGCTGCTTACTTTCTGGTAAAAGATCTTACAACCTACCCGAGACTGAAACGGGAGATTGAGAGGATGGAAGAGGAAAAGGAGGAGCTGATCCGCCTGAGCGAGGAAATGGACAGATTTAATGTAAAAACGGAACCGAAAACGGAAATCAAAACCGAACCATCGGAATGATGTGGTGGAATAAGGTGGTGAAAGTCGATCCGGGGCGAAACGACAAAATGGAATCCCGGATGAAATAGCAGAAATGAAATGATGAAAACAGGAATGTCGGCGATGTCCGGAAAGGATGTCGCCGGTATTTTTATTTTCGGGTTTTATTTTCAGCTTAATTTTCATTCTGATTTTCGGACCTGTTTTGAATCGCTGCCATGAATGCTGTTTGTCATGTGGGGTGGAATTTTGACAGTATCTTCCTTTTTCTGGGTGCGCATCTCCTTTTCTTTTTGATCTTTCCTTTTTTTTCATTTTCTGCCTCCTTTGTCTTCGCTCTGTTCCGCTCGTTTTTGGAGTCCTCCTTGTTTTTGGCCTGTTTTTGCCCGGCCTTCGTCCAGCCCCTGGTTTTCTTGTGCTTTTTTCGTCTTTTTCCCCCTTTTTTTGAGCCTGCTCTATGCGCTGCTTATGTCTGGTTTTACTTTTTTTGCCTTATTTCCGCTTTTGTCTTCGTTTTTCCTTCGGGGCTCCCCGGCTCTCTGCGGCACCTCTCTGTTTTCCTCCCTTTTTTAGGCAATTTTTCCACTGCCTGATATACCTGATATAGCTAAAACAGGGAAAATATCTATGATATTTGAAATATAATAAATAGAATAAACAGAACATACAAACAAACGATTGTTCGATAACTATATATAGAGATACAGTAGTTCTGTAACAAATGGTATTAAATAACACCATATAATGCAACACACGATACGCAACAAGTGCTCTGAAAAACGGATTTACATAAGAGACGGTAACATAAAGAAATACGGGAAAATTATGGCTGGATTAAATAACATTGAAATCAAGATATTGTGGAGGGTGGCGAAAAAGGGACGAAAATTATGTTTCCGATAAGACCACAAGATTTTGTGTCAGAAACAAAAAGCCACAAGAAAAAGTGATACAGGCGATATTAAAATAAAAACGCACGATATCGAAATGGGAGAAATAACGGAAAATCGTGTTTTTTTGAAAAGAACGACGCAAGTGACGGATCCGGAGCAGGAACGTGACGAAGGTATCGAAAGTTCAAAATAGACAAAAATAACACAAGATCCATAAAAAGAAAAGTACATAAGTTGGAGGATTTTGAAGGAGAATTTGCAAAAACGACGGAATTATGGGGAAATGCCAGGATAAATAACAGTACAATGCAGGAAATGCATCGAAAATTATGTAAACCAGTGATAACGGGAGGAATTTAAGTCGAAGCGGACATAAGAAAAAATAACGCATTGTTGTGAATAGGGAAGGGGATGAAAATGGTGAAGACGGAAGAAAAGATGGATTTTCCGTCAAAGCGAAAATAACGTAAGGTATGCTTAAAAGTATGGGAAAGAAGGTTGAAATGGAATGCTTCTTTGTATAAAATAGGGTTGTTGCAGACGAAAAAAACAGGGAGGATGAGCTATGTCATTCGTAAAACGTATCTATGTGGAAAAGAAGCCCGCTTACGCCGGGGCTGCTTCAGCTCTTTTGGATGATCTGAAGAATTATCTGGGCGTGGAGGGTTTGCAAAAGGTGAGATTACTGATCCGTTATGATGTGGAGAACATTTCGGATGAGGTTTTTGAAAAAGCCTGCTATTCGGTTTTTTCCGAACCGCCGGTAGATGACCTTTACAGAGAAGAGATTCCCGCAGGGGAGAAGGACAGAGTATTTTCTGTTGAATTCCTTCCCGGTCAGTTTGACCAGCGTGCCGATTCGGCAGTGCAGTGCGTACAGTTTTTAAAGGAGGAGGAAGAGCCGGTTATTAAGACGGCGGTGACCTATATCCTTGAAGGCAGCATTACGGATGAAGAGTTTGAGAAGATCAAAGCATATTGCATCAACCCCGTTGATTCCCGTCTGACAGATGCCGCAAAACCCGATACCCTCATTGAGCAGTATCCTGAGCCGGAGGACATTCAGATCCTGGATGGCTTTTCCGCTATGGAAGAGGGGGCGTTAAAAGGGCTTTATGATTCCCTGGGTCTTGCCATGACCTTCAGAGACTTTTTACATATCCAGAATTATTTCAAAGCAGAAGAAAACAGAGATCCTTCCATGACGGAGATCAGAGTGCTGGATACATACTGGTCCGATCATTGCCGCCATACCACGTTTTCCACGGAACTGAAAAATGTGGAATTTGAGGACGGCTTCTATAAAGAGCGTATGGAACAGACCTATCGCAGCTATCTGGATGCCAGAGAGGTGCTTTATAAGGGACGGGATGATAAGTTTATCTGCCTGATGGATCTGGCACTTATGGGTATGAAGAAGCTTCGCAGTGAAGGAAAGCTTGAGGATATGGAACAGTCCGATGAGATCAATGCCTGCTCCGTTGTGGTTCCTGTGGAGATCGACGGAAAAACAGAAGAATGGCTGATCTTTTTCAAAAACGAAACCCATAATCATCCCACGGAGATCGAACCCTTCGGAGGGGCTGCTACCTGTCTTGGCGGGGCGATCAGAGATCCCCTTTCGGGAAGAGGATATGTATATCAGGCTATGCGCGTAACCGGCGCTGCTGATCCTACGGTTCCTGCAGATCAGACACTGAAAGGAAAGCTTCCCCAGAAGAAGCTGGTAAAAGGCGCTGCCGACGGTTATTCTTCCTACGGTAACCAGATCGGACTTGCCACAGGCTATGTAAGGGAGATCTATCATCCCGATTATGTGGCAAAGAGAATGGAGATCGGTGCGGTCATGGGAGCTGCTCCGAGAAAAAATGTTAAGCGCGAAAATTCCGATCCCGGAGATGTGATCATTCTCCTGGGCGGCAGAACGGGACGCGACGGCTGCGGCGGTGCTACCGGATCATCCAAGGTTCACACCACAAGCTCCATCGAGACCTGCGGCGCTGAGGTACAAAAAGGAAATGCACCTACGGAGCGCAAGCTTCAGAGACTGTTCCGCAGAGCGGAAGTGAGCAGACTGATCAAGAAATGTAACGATTTCGGTGCCGGCGGCGTTTCCGTTGCCATCGGAGAGCTGGCACCCGGACTTCATATTGAGCTGGATCGCGTACCGAAAAAATATGCCGGCCTGGATGGAACGGAGCTTGCGATTTCCGAGTCCCAGGAGAGAATGGCTGTGGTCATCGATCCTGAGGATGAAGCGGAATTTATGAAATATGCGGCAGAGGAAAACCTGGAAGCTACAAAAGTAGCTGTGGTTACCGAGGAACCCAGACTTGTTCTTTTATGGAGAGGAAAAGAAATCGTTAATCTTTCCAGAGCATTTTTGGATACCAATGGTGCACATCAGGAAACCGACGTGCGTGTTAACATTCCTTCCGAGAAGGATAACTACCTGAAAAAGATTGCTGTTGCCAAAGTAGAACAGGATCTGGCACAGGGAGACCTGAAAGCGGCAGCACTGGATACCCTGTCTGACCTGAATGTCTGCAGTCAGAAGGGCCTGGTGGAGATGTTTGACTCCTCCATCGGAGCGGGAACGGTTACCATGCCTTATGGCGGAAAATATCAGCTGACACAGACCCAGACCATGATCGCCAAGCTTCCGGTTCTGGAAGGAAAGACCGATCTGGTTACCATGATGAGCTACGGCTTTGATCCTTATCTTTCCAGCTGGAGCCCTTATCACGGTGCGATCTATGCAGTACTGCAGTCCCTGTCCAGGATCGTGGCATCCGGCGGAGATTATAAGAAGGTACGCTTTACCTTCCAGGAGTATTTCAGACGCATGAGTGAAGATCCTGAAAGATGGAGCCAGCCTTTTGCGGCTCTTTTGGGAAGTCTGGATGCGCAGCTGGGATTCGGTCTGCCCAGCATCGGCGGAAAAGACAGTATGAGCGGAACCTTCAATGATATCGATGTTCCTCCGACACTTGTGTCATTTGCCGTGGATACCGCAAAGGCCGGTGAAGTGATCACCCCTGAACTGAAGAAAGCCGGAGACCGTCTGGTGTGGATCAGCCTTCCGGTATCGAAATACGATCTTCCTGAATATGAAAAAGTCAAAGCTATCTATGACGCCTTTGAAAAGCTGGCTCACAAGGGAATGTTTAAGAGCGCTGCATGCGTGGATGGATACGGCATTCTGGCCGCAGCATCTCAGATGGCTTTCGGAAATCTTTTCGGACTTGCCTTTGACGCGGATCTGGATGCAAGAAGCCTCTTTGAAAATCATATGGGTGATCTTCTGGTGGAGATTGCAGGAGATGAAGAGAGCCTGAAAGCTGTCACAGATGAATTGACAAAATGCGACGCATCTGTCAGAAGCGTTGCGACTGTTTTGGAAGGCGGAAAAGCAGATGCGCAGGGCATTGTGTTTGGCGACGGAACCAGCATTACCGTGGGAGAAATGCTCTCCGGATGGAAAAAGCCCCTTGAGCAGGTATTCCCTACCATTGCAGTACCGGGAGATGAAAAGCTGTCAGATACCCTCTATGATGTGGAAAAACAGGGCGGCAGCGTTTATGTATGCAAGAATAAAGTGGCAAAACCCACTGTGTTCATTCCGGTATTCCCCGGAACCAACTGCGAATACGATTCCTCCAAAGCTTTTGCCAGAGCAGGAGCTGACACGATTGTCAAGGTTTTCAAAAACCAAAGTGCTGCAGATATCAGGGATAGCGTGGAAGAATTCAGAAAAGCCATTGATCAATCCCAGATCATTATGTTCCCCGGAGGATTTTCCGCAGGTGATGAACCGGACGGTTCCGCAAAATTCTTTGCTACCGCATTCCGCAATGCGGCAATCAAAGAAGCGGTTGAAAAGCTTTTGGATCAAAGAGACGGACTGGCTCTTGGAATCTGCAACGGCTTCCAGGCATTGATCAAACTGGGACTGGTACCGGAAGGAAAGATCGTGGGACAGACCGCCCAGTCTCCCACCCTTACCTTCAACACCATCGGCAGACATATTTCCAAGATGGCCTATACCAAGGTTGTATCCAACAAATCCCCCTGGCTTGCGGGAACAAAACTCGGAAGCACCTATGTGTGCCCTGCCAGCCACGGAGAAGGTCGCTTTGTTGCACCGAAGGAAACCATCGAGGCGCTCTTTGCAAACGGACAGGTGGCGACCAGATATGCCGATCCGGAAGGAAATATCTCCATGGATGAAGAGTGGAATATCAACGGAAGCTTTGAAGCCATCGAAGGTATCACATCTCCCGACGGAAGAGTGTACGGAAAAATGGCCCATGCGGAAAGACGCGGCGATCATGTTGCAGTGAATATCATCGGTGAGCAGGATATGAAGATCTTCGAATCCGGCGTGAAGTATTTTAGCTGATCAAGACAAAACAAAAGGGAGAGCAATTGCGCTCTCCCTTTCTTACATTATGATGGTGATCTGTTTTACTGATCCTCTGATTCGGATCCTGCGTCCTCGGCAGGAGCTTCAGCAGGAGCAGCCTGGGCACCGGAAGCATCCACCTCGGTGGTGTCTTCATCTGCGGCTGGTGCTGCATCTTCGGAGGAGTTTGCGTTATCCTGCAAAAGGCTGTTGATCTCGCTGACAGCAGCTTTGGCTGCATCTTTGGACTCGTCGGTGGGCTCTACGGACTCGGCAGCCTCTTTGGCAGCGGCCTCAGCTTCGTTTTTCGGCTTGATCACGTTGGTATAATAAATCAGGAAAACGGAGCCGGCGATCAGTGCTGCGGCACAAAGGATCCCGAGGATCCAGCCGATGATCCGGTTACGTTTTTCCTTTTGACGTGTTTGACGTACATTTTTTTTAGCCTCTTTGTAGGCTTCCATTTTTTTCTGACTCATGATCTCATCCTCTCCGGTAAAATTTCGCGCGTGTATAGCCACGCAAGAGAATTATAGTAGTTTTTTTCGGAAATGTAAACACAAAAATTGTATGGGTGGGTTGACAGAAAAAGAAAAAGTGTTATATTTGGAATAGAACAGATATAAAAATAAAACGGAATGGAGGGAAGAAGCCATGAATATATCAAAGTTTACGCAAAAAAGCGTGGAAGCCATCAACGGATGCGAAAAGCTTGCATACGAATTCGGCAACCAGCAGATCGATCAGGAGCATCTTTTATACAGCCTTCTGACCATGGATGACAGCATGCTTTTGAAACTGCTTGAGCGGATGGAGATCAACGGCGAGCATTTTACGGACAGGAGCAGACAGGCCCTGGAAAAATATGTAAAGGTCAGCGGTGGTCAGGTCTTTATGAGCAAGGAGCTGAACGAAGTGCTGGTGCTTGCCCAGGATGAGGCCAAGGCCATGGGAGATGATTATGTTTCCGTGGAACACATTGTGATCTCTCTGATCAAACGCCCCAACAAAGAGATCAAGCAGCTCTTTTCGGAATACGGTCTGACACTGGAGCGGTTTTTACAGGCTCTTTCCACAGTGCGCGGCAATCAGCGGGTGACCAGTGACAATCCCGAAGCCACCTATGATACGTTGAAAAAATACGGAACGGAACTGGTGGAAAAAGCCCGCAGTCAAAAGCTGGATCCTGTCATCGGAAGAGATGATGAGATCCGGAACGTGATCCGCATTTTATCCAGAAAGACGAAAAATAACCCGGTTCTCATCGGTGAACCCGGCGTTGGAAAAACTGCAGTGGTAGAAGGACTTGCCCAGCGGATCGTCCGGGGGGATGTGCCGAAGTCTTTGCAGGATAAGAAGATTTTTTCCCTGGATATGGGAGCCCTGGTGGCAGGGGCCAAGTACAGGGGAGAATTTGAAGAGCGCCTGAAGGCAGTTTTGGAGGAAGTCAGAAAGAGCGAAGGACAGATCATCCTGTTCATCGATGAGCTGCATCTGATCGTAGGCGCAGGTAAGACGGACGGTGCCATGGATGCGGGAAATATGCTCAAGCCCATGCTGGCGAGAGGAGAATTGCACTGTATCGGCGCAACCACGCTGGATGAATACAGACAATACATTGAAAAGGATCCGGCCCTGGAACGGAGATTCCAGAATGTACTGGTGGACGAGCCGGGAGTGGAGGAGACCATTTCCATTCTCAGGGGTCTGAAGGAACGCTACGAGGTCTTCCACGGCGTAAAGATCCTGGATAATGCGCTGGTCAGTGCCGCAACTTTGTCTCATCGCTATATCACGGACCGTTTTCTGCCGGATAAGGCCATTGATCTGGTGGATGAAGCCTGCGCCATGATCAAGACGGAGCTGGATTCCATGCCGGCGGAAATGGATGAGATGAGCCGCAGGATCATGCAGCTGCAGATCGAAGAAACGGCTCTGAAAAAAGAGGATGACAGACTTTCAAAGGAGCGGCTGGAGGTTTTGCAGAAAGAGCTGGCAGAGCTGAAGGAGAAATTTGATCTGCAAAAAGCCACCTGGGAAAACGAAAAGAAAGAGGTGGACCGCCTCAGCAAACTCCGTGAGGAGATTGAACAGATCAACAATGAGATCGAGATCGCAAAACGGGAGAATGATCTGGAAAAAGTGTCAGAGCTGTCATATGGCAAACTGCCCCAGCTGAAGAAGGAACTGGAAAAGGCAGAAGAAAGCGCCGGTTCCGGAAAAGGCAGAAGTCTGGTGCATGAAAGCGTCAATGATGAGGAGATCGCCAAGATCATATCACGCTGGACAGGCATTCCTGTGGCAAAGCTGACAGAAAGTGAACGAAATAAAACATTACATTTGGACGAGGAACTTCATAAGCGGGTGGTTGGACAGGATGAAGGTGTCACGCTTGTCAGTGAAGCGATCCAGCGGTCCAAAGCCGGGATCAAAGATCCTTCCAAGCCTATCGGATCATTTTTGTTCCTGGGACCTACCGGCGTAGGTAAGACGGAGCTGGCAAAGGCTCTGGCCCAGAGCCTCTTTGATGATGAAAACAATATGGTCCGCATCGATATGAGCGAATATATGGAGAAACACGCCGTATCCAGACTCATCGGAGCACCTCCCGGATATGTGGGATACGAAGAAGGCGGTCAGCTGACGGAAGCAGTCAGAAGAAAGCCCTACAGCGTAGTGCTTTTCGATGAGGTGGAAAAAGCCCATCCGGATGTATTCAATGTGCTGCTGCAGGTATTAGATGACGGACGTGTCACCGACAGCCAGGGGAGGACGGTAGACTTTAAGAACACCATTTTGATCATGACCAGTAATATCGGTGCCATGCATCTGTTGGACGGCATTTCGGAGGATGGAGAGATCCTGCCCCGGGCCAGAGAAGAAGTCCTGGAAGAGCTGCGGGCACATTTCAGACCGGAATTTTTGAACCGTCTGGACGAGACAGTGCTCTTTAAGCCCCTGACGAAGGACAACATCGCCCACATCATCGATCTTTTGCTGGCGCAGCTGAATAAACGGCTGAAGGATAAAGAGCTTTCCGTGGAACTGACAGAGGAAGCAAAGCATTTTGTGATCGAAAACGGATACGATCCGGTATACGGCGCAAGACCGATGAAGCGGTATATGCAAAAGAATGTGGAAACCCTGGTGGCGAAGCTGATCCTTTCCGGAGAGCTTCGGGAGGGGGACAAAATCCGCGTGGATGTTTCAAAGGATGACGGAAGCCTTACCGCCGCTGTCAGCGGGGAAGCGTGAATGGTTTTTCATGGTGCAGACACTTCTCAAACAGAGCGATCTGTGGTATCCTAAAAAGAGTAACGACTGAAAAAAGATACCCGGCGATCGACATTTGAGGTGAGTGGAATGGAGAATATTCAGGTAGTGATAAAAGGAGAAGGAACGTTTTCCCTCAAACGGGGGGAGAACGTTCTTTCTGTGCTTAGTGAGGAGAAAAGAGCCGCCATCAGCGGATGCGCAGGGAACGGAAGCTGCGGAAAATGCGCCGTTCGTTTTATTATGGGAGCGCCTCTTCCCACTGCCACCGACCGCAAAATGTTCTCACCCTCGGCCCTTCGGGAAGGCTACAGACTGGCCTGCCTTGCAAAACCCACCCAGAACTGCATTCTGGAGTTCTGCTTCAGCCAGCAGGAAATTGAGATCGTGGATGTGGCTTTTTCAAAAGACAATATTCACAGCCTGGGGGCTCAGATTGATTCGCGGGTTGTGGTTTCAGTGTCTCCCGATGCCTACGGCCCGGTGATGGTCGTAGTGGATCTGGGAACCACCACCATCGTGATGCAGCTGATCGAGATTGAAACGGGAAAAGTGATCGACACCTACAAGACCATGAATCCCCAAAGAAGATTCGGCGCGGATGTTATGACCAGAATGACCCAGGCCTTAAAGGGAGACGATATTCTCCTTTCGGAATGCGTGCAGTACTGCTTAAACGGTATGATCGATAAGTGGCTTTATGCGGGCTTTTGTCCGGAACTGGTTGCGGTATCCTGCAATACCTGCATGACTTATCTGTACAACAGATTTGACGTGACCGAGCTTTCCAAGGCTCCTTATAATGCTACAAAACTGGATAAGGTGGAAACGGAGATCGCGCATATCCCTACGGTGTTCCTGCCCGGACTTTCCGCTTTTGTGGGAGGCGATATTACGGCGGGTTTGTTGGCTTGCAATGCAAAGCGGGAAGAGGAAAAGACCCCGGAAGGCATTTACATGCTCATTGACCTTGGTACCAACGGTGAGATCGCATTGGTGAAGGGAGAGGAGATCTTTGTGACTGCTACCAGTGCCGGTCCTGCTTTTGAAGGCGGCGCCAATGCCAATACACCGGGCACGGATATGGTCAGGATCATTTCCCTTTTGCTCTCGAAAGGAATGATCGACGAGACGGGACTTTTTGCGGATGCGGAAGATCCGCTGCTGCACTCCGGCGTTGTGGTAGACGGCGTATTGATCCGCCAGGAGGATGTGCGCAGCATTCAGGTGGCAAAAGCGGCTGTTTATGCCGGTATTCAGATCCTTTGCGAAAAAGCACAGATCACCCCGGAGCAGATTGAGAAGGTGTATCTGGCAGGAGGCTTCGGATACTTTTTGGATGTGGACAGTGCCTGCAATATCGGACTTTTGCCGGAGCAGCTTCGGGAAAAAACCACAGCCGTGGGAAATACTTCTTTATCCGGAGGGCTTGCTTACGGCCTGGCATATAGAAAAGACCCCGGCGCGGATCCGGCAGAGGAGATCAAACGCCGCACCAAGAGCATCAACCTTGCCCGGGAAGACGGCTTTGAAAAACGCTATATAGACGCGATCAATCTAACAGGCAGGAGAAGCTGAGGCAATGGATCTGTTTGAATATGCCAGAGAAAAAACCGAAGAAAAAGAATCCCCCCTGGCAGCCAGGATGCGACCCCGGGAGTTGTCTGAGATTGTAGGACAGCAGCATATTCTGGGAAAAGACAAAATGCTTTACCGGGCCATTGTGGCAGACAGGCTCAGTTCGCTGATCTTTTACGGACCGCCGGGAACAGGGAAAACCACCATCGCCAAGGTGATCGCCAATACCTCCAAAGCGGAATTTTGCCAGATCAATGCCACCATAGCCGGCAAAAAGGATATGGAAGAGGTGGTGGAAAAAGCGAAGCAGCAAAAAGGGATGTACGGAAAACGTACCATCCTTTTTATTGATGAGATTCACAGGTTCAATAAGGGACAGCAGGATTATCTGCTGCCTTTTGTTGAGGACGGAACGGTGATCCTCATCGGAGCTACCACGGAGAATCCGTTTTTTGAGGTGAATCCCGCTCTTTTGTCAAGATCACCCATCTTTGAGCTGCGGCCATTGGAAAAGCAGGATATCAAAGACCTGATCCAAAGAGCACTGACCAGCGAAAAAGGCCTTGGAGGATATGATGCGGTCATTGATGAAGAAGCGCTGGAATTTTTGGCGGATCTTGCGGGAGGGGATGCCAGACGGGCTTTAAATGCCATTGAACTGGCAGTTACCACTACGCCCAGATCTGAAGAAGATAAAAAGATCCATGTCACCATGGAAGTGGCCCAGGAGTGCATCCAAAAAAGGGCTGTACGATACGATAAAACCGGGGATAACCATTATGATACAATTTCCGCATTCATAAAGAGTATGCGGGGATCAGACCCGGATGCGGCCCTGTACTATCTGGCCAAAATGCTGTATGCGGGGGAAAGTATCACCTTTATTGCAAGAAGGATCATGATCTGCGCTGCAGAAGATGTGGGAATGGCAGACCCGAATGCCTTAACGGTTGCGGTCAGTGCATCTCAGGCGGTGGAGCGGATCGGAATGCCGGAAGCCAGGATCATTTTGGCACAGGCAGCCGTATATGTGGCCACGGCGCCCAAAAGCAATGCCAGCTATCTGGGGATTGATGCTGCCCTGCAGCGGGTGAAAGAAACAGGGAATCTCAAGATTCCGACGCATCTGCAGGATGCCCATTACAAAGGGGCTGCTAAGTTGGGCCACGGGCTTGGATATCAATATGCCCATGATTACCCGAATCATTATGTAAACCAACAATATTTGCCGGATGAGATCAAAGAAGAAGTGTTTTTCAGACCCGGAGAGAACGGATACGAGAATGCGATCCGGGCTTACTACCAAAAGATCGGGAAAAAGATCGAAGAGGGCGAATGATAGAAAGAAAAAACAGGGAAAAAAAACAGAAAAACAGAGGAACAGATGAGAGGTGGGAGCTGCGAAGCGCCGGATCAGAGAAGGCGTTTCATCAGCTCACCGTACAATTCTTCGTGCGCGCTTTCCCATTTCTCGCAAACTCCCCGGGCAAGCGCCTCGGTAGGAATATTCAATGAAACAGAAAGCAAAAGCCGGTTGTTTTCCCGAAGGGAAAGCTCGGCCAGATAGCCGCCGTCTGCAGCAAGATGATAATCGCTGGTGACGGCGGCTGTGTTTTTTAATGAAGCAGCATGCTCCGTCAGATATTCATCAATGTCATGACGGATCTCGGCTGTTAATTCGTTGGAAAACAGCTGCAGGGTATTTTGACCCTCCTTGGTTAACATAAGTTGGGTCCTGTTGCGGATCTGCTTTTCCTGCGTAAAGCCGGCATCAGCCAGCTGGGAAAAGACGGTCTGCAGAGTCAGATAGTCGGTATAATCCCTGGTGAGGATAAAGTCGGCGATCTGACTCTTGGTCAAAGGATGTTCCACCCTGCTGAGTGCATACAGAACAATAAGCTTATATAAAGTATAAGAATAATCGGAAGACTTCATCAGACAAGTGCCTTTACCGCATCGGCAACAACCTGTGCCACCGCCGGATGGAAAGCTTCCGGAATGATATGCTCTTCATCAAGAATATCATCTGTTATCAAAGAGGCGATAGCCTTGGCAGCGGCCAGCTTCATCTCTTCCGTGATCTGGGGAGCACGGGATTCAAGAGCGCCCCGGAAGATGCCGGGGAAAGCTACCACGTTATTTACCTGATTGGGAAAATCGGATCTGCCGGTTCCCACGATCCTTGCGCCTGCAGCTTTTGCTTCATCCGGCATGATCTCGGGTACCGGATTGGAAAGTGCAAAGAGGATGGCATCTTTGTTCATGGAAGAAACCATTTCTTTTGTTACAACTCCGGGAGCGGATACACCGATGAAGATGTCGGCGTTCTTCATTACATCTGCCAGAGAACCGGTTTCCTGATCCGGGTTGGAAAGATCAGCGATCTCTTCTTTTGCCCAGTTGAGGCCGGTGCGTCCTTTATAGATAACGCCTGTTCTGTCACAAAGAAGAACCTTTTTAAAGCCGTAAGTCATAAGAAGCTTGGCAATTGCTACGCCTGCGCTTCCGGCACCGTTGATCACTACTTTACAGTCAGCGGGCTCTTTTTTCACGATCTTCAATGCATTGATTATACCGGCCAGAACAACAATGGCGGTTCCGTGCTGGTCGTCATGAAAAACGGGAATGGGGAGAGTCTCTTTCAGGCGGCGCTCGATCTCAAAACATCTGGGAGCGCTGATATCCTCCAGGTTGATCCCGCCGTAGTTGGGAGCAAGATAGGTAACTGCTTTGATGATCTCTTCGGTATCCTGAGTATCAAGGCAGATGGGAACGGCATTGACGCCGCCGAATTCTTTGAACAGTACGCATTTACCTTCCATAACGGGCATAGCGGCAAGTGCGCCGATGTTGCCCAGGCCGAGAACGGCGCTTCCGTCGGAAACAACGGCAACGGTGTTGGCCTTCATCGTATATTTATAAGCGGATTCCGGATCCTCTGCGATTACCTTGCAGGGCTCGGCAACGCCGGGGGTATAGGCCAGGGCCAGGTCTTCCCGGGTATTTACCGGAGCTTTGGATACGGTGTTGAGTTTCCCCTGCCACTGCTCGTGGAGGGCTAGTGCCTTTTCGCTTGTGGTCATGATGATTCCTCCTGTAGATGGATTTTTCTTTCCTATTAAAAATATACCGGCCCGGATTCGGGCCAACCTTACTCATTGTAGCGAAAGAAGCAGGGAAAATCAATCATTTCATGGCGGAAAGAAAAAATTGAATGGGAAAGAGAAAAAAAACTTGTCAAGTGATAGAGTACGTGCTACAATAAGTAAGCTGTTTGTAAAAAGTGAAGAAAAACAAGCAAAAATTTGACATAGAGAGGTGAAATAAAATGAGAGAAGGAATCCATCCTGAGTACCATCAGGCAACCGTAACCTGCAACTGCGGCAATACGTTTGTAACAGGATCTACCAAAGATGAGATCCACGTGGAAATCTGTTCCAAATGCCATCCGTTCTACACGGGTCAGCAGAAGACAGCCAGAGCGGACGGACGTATTGATAAGTTCAATAAGAAATACGGAGTTGTCAGTAAATAAGTTTGTTACCCGAAGGGCTGAGATGAAGATCTCAGCCCTTTTTCTTCTATGTACGCTAAGAGTGTCAGGAGCAGGCTGCATGAAATAGAAGCGGCTAGAGCCCTTTTGTCCGGGGAATTCAATTCCGGGTCAGGGAGGGCGGATCGGAAAGACTGAGAATGAGAAAAAAGAAGAATCGTTTCAGCGGCATCGGCGGGCAGGCTGTGTTGGAAGGCATCATGATGAAAAATCAGGATACCTACGCAGTTGCGGTACGTTTGCCGGAGGGAAAGATCGAAGTAAAGAAAGACGAATATCTGTCACATGCCGATACAAAGTGGAAAAAGCTTCCGTTTATCCGGGGCGTTTTTGCCTTTGCGGATTCCCTGATCCTGGGAATGCGGGCGCTGAATATCTCGGCTGAGTATTATGCGGCAGAAGAAGAGGAAGAGACTACAGCGGACAAAGTGGGAGAAAAGCTTTTCGGAGACGGTGCCGAAAAGGTACTTACCACGGCAACCATGCTGTTTTCCTTTGTGGTGGCCATCGCACTGTTCGTGGTGCTGCCTTATTTCCTTGCGGGAGCCATTGCCAAAGTGGTGGCAAATGATTCTCTGCTGGCACTGTTTGAAGGATTGCTTAGACTGGCGATCTTTTTGATCTACATCGTCCTGATCACGGCCATGAAGGATATCCGCCGGGTATATCAATATCACGGAGCCGAGCATAAATGCATCAACTGCATAGAACACGGCCGGATTTTGGATGTGAAAAACGTAAAAAAGAGCAGCAGATTCCATAAGCGCTGCGGAACCAGCTTTTTGCTGTTTGTCATGCTCATCAGCATGATCCTGTTTTTCTTTATCAGAGTGGATCAGGTCTTTTTGCGGCTGTTGCTGCGTCTTGCCATGATTCCTGTTATTGCCGGGATTTCCTTTGAAATCATCCGTCTGGCGGGAAAAAGCGACAACATTTTTGTGAATATTCTGTCGGCGCCGGGCATGTGGCTGCAGCGTCTTACCACAAAAGAGCCGGACGAAGACATGATCGAGGTGGCCATTGCGGCGGTGGAAAGCGTATTTGACTGGAAGACCTATCTGATGGAAACCTTTGACTTCGACGTGGATGCTTACCTGGCCCTGCAGGATGATGAAGAGGAAGCATACGCTGATCCGGATATAGAAGAAGCTGAAGAGGAAGCTGAGCCTGCGTATGCCGATGCACAGGATGCGGATGATTCGGCGGAGGCGGAAGAAGCGGCAGAACCGGAAGAAATGCAGGAGACCACCGAAGGTGCAAAAGAGCAGGCCGGTAAGGAAGCGAAAGAAACCGGCAGCAGAGGATCACAGAAAAAAGGCGGCCGGTCCGGCAGCAGGAGAAATAAAAACAGAAAAAACAGATAAAAAACAGGCGTTTTTGGAAAAGGCGGTAGGTATGGAATACGGCCGGCTGTATCAAAAAGGGAAAGAAATATTAGAAGAGGCTGGCGTGCCGGAAGCAAAACTGGATGCCCGCCTCCTTTTGGAATATGCCACCGGAGCAGAACGGAATACACTCTATGCCCACCCGGAACGAATGGTGGAAGCGGAAAAAGCAGCCGAATATGAAGCATATCTTGCAAAAAGGGCTGAAAGGATCCCTTTAGCCTATATCACAGGATGGCAATCTTTCATGGGACTTGACTTTTCGGTCAATGAAAATGTGCTGATCCCCAGGCAGGATACCGAAATTTTGGTGGAGGAAGTGTTAAAAGAGCCCTTCGACGGAAGCAGGATTTTGGACATCTGCACCGGAAGCGGATGCATTTTACTGTCCCTTTTGCATTATTCCAACGATTGCACAGGCATCGGAACGGACCTTTCAAAAGGAGCCATTGAAGTAGCAAGGAAAAATGCAGGCCTCCTTTCACTGAAGGAGCATGCGTTATTTTTAGAAAGCGATCTGGCGGAAAGGGCAGAGGATAAGTTTGACATCATCGTATCCAATCCGCCGTATATAAAAACCAATGTTATCAATGAACTTATGCCGGAAGTAAGGGATCATGAGCCCTTTATGGCATTGGATGGCAAGGATAACGGCTTGTATTTTTATGAAGAGATCCTAAAGCAGACAGAGCGTTTGTGCCGGATCGGAACCAGAATGTATTTTGAGATCGGCTATGATCAGGGAGAGAGTGTAAAGAGTCTGATGCAGCAGGCCGGGTTCTCACAGGTTAGGGTAGTGCAGGATTACGGCGGCCTTGACAGAGTTGCAGCGGGAATTTTTGCAGGAGAGAAAAAGCATGTTTGATAAACTGGAAGCATTATTAATGAGACTGGATGAGATTATAAGTGAACTTTCCAGTCCGTCGGTGGCAGATGATCCGAAGCGTCTGCAGCAGCTTATGAAGGAACAGAGCGATCTGACTCCTATCGCGGAGGCTTACAAAGAGTATAAGAAAACCAAGGAAACCATTGAGGATTCTTTGGAGATGCTCAAGGAAGAATCCGATGAGGAAATGCGCCAGATGCTAAAGGATGAGTTGTCGGAAGCAAGGGAAAGAGAAGAAAGCCTGGAACAGCAGCTGAAGATCCTGCTTCTTCCGAAAGATAAAAACGACGACCGGAACGTGGTAATGGAGATCCGGGCAGGTGTCGGCGGAGACGAGGCAGCTTTGTTTGCAGCCGAAGTCTACAGAATGTATGTACACTTTGCGGAAAGCCGCCGGTGGAAGGTGGAGCTGAACGAAGTGGAAGAGATCGGCATCGGCGGAATGAAATTCTGCTCCTTTACCGTCATCGGACAGGGAGCCTATTCTGTATTGAAATATGAATCGGGAGCCCACAGAGTACAAAGAGTCCCCGATACCGAATCCGGCGGACGGATCCATACATCCGCCATTACCGTGGCCGTTATGCCCCAGGCTGACGAGATCGATGATATTACCATAGAAGATAAAGATATCCGTATCGACGTGATGCGCGCCTCCGGAAGCGGCGGACAGTGCGTCAACACAACGGATTCGGCTGTGCGCCTTACTCATTTGCCTACCGGAATCGTGATCTATTCCCAAACGGAAAAATCCCAGATCCAGAATAAGGCAAAAGCCTTTGCCCTTCTGCGTACCAAGTTGTATGACCTGGAAATCCAGAAGGCTCACGATGCTGAGGCTATGATGCGGAAAAGCCAGGTGGGATCCGGAGATCGTTCCGAAAAGATCAGAACCTACAACTTCCCCCAGGGAAGAGTGACAGATCATCGGATCAATCTTACTCTGTATAAACTGGACAAGATCATGAACGGAGATCTGCAGGAGATCATTGATGGATGTATCGCTGCGGACCAGGCTGCAAAGCTGGCTAATATGGAGGCATCATAACGGGAATGAAACTGCAACAATATTCTGCACCCATATATGAAGCGCTGGAGGCGTTTCGAAGGCAGCGGATCGTGCCCTTTGATGTGCCGGGTCATAAGCGGGGACGGGGGAATCCGGAACTGGTGGAGCTCTTAGGGGAGCGGTGCCTGAGTCTGGATGTCAACTCCATGAAACCTCTGGACAATCTGGGACATCCCACTTCCGTCATCAGAAAAGCGGAGGAACTGGCGGCAGATGCCTTCGGAGCGGAGCATGCTTTTTTGATGGTAAACGGAACCACAAGCTCGGTGCAGGCCATGATCCTTTCGGTCTGCAAGGAAAACGAAAAGATCATTCTGCCGAGAAATGTTCATAAAAGTGTGATCAATGCCCTGATCCTGTGCGGCGGGATACCGGTCTATGTACCTTCAAAAGTGAACGACCGCATCGGCATTGCCCTGGGAATGGATCCGAAAGCCGTGGAAAAGGTTATGGATGAAAACCCGGATGCTACGGCGGTTTTTGTGAACAACCCCACCTATTACGGAATCTGCTCGGATCTGGTCACCATCACCCGGATGGCCCATGAGCGGGGCATGAAGGTGCTGGTGGATGAGGCCCACGGAACCCATTTGTATTTCGGAGAGGAGCTTCCCGTAAGCGGTATCGAAGCAGGAGCAGATCTGACAGCGGTGTCAATGCATAAGTCCGGCGGGTCTCTGACCCAAAGCTCCATTCTGCTGTGCGGACAGGGGATGGACCCGGAATATGTAAGACAGATCATCAATCTGTCGCAAACGACAAGCGCGTCGTATTTGCTGCTTTCCAGTTTGGATATTTCCAGAAGAAATCTGGCTCTGCGGGGAAAGGTAAGCTTTGAACGGGTCAGCCAGATGGCCAGATATGCCAGGGAAGAGATCAATGAGATCGGTGGCTATTATGCCTACGGAAAAGAGCTGATCGACGGCAGGAATGTATTTGACTTCGATGAAACGAAGCTTCTTGTATACACCAGAGACATCGGTCTTACGGGAATCGAAGTGTATGATCTGCTCAGAGACGAGTATGACATACAGATCGAATTCGGTGACATCGGAAACATTCTGGCGTATATCTCCATCGGAGACAGGCAGCAGGATATCGAACGTCTGGTGGGAGCGCTGGAGGATATCAAATGCAGCGCCGTCCCGGGAAAGAAAGACCATCTGGAGGTGGATGATTTTATCGAGCCGGTGATGGTGAAAACCCCGAGAGAATCTTTTTATGCGAAAAAAGAACAGGTTGCTATTAAGGATGCATCCGGCAGGGTCAGCGGAGAGATGCTGATGTGTTATCCGCCGGGGATCCCCATTCTGACACCGGGGGAGATGGTGTCGGATGAGATCGTGGAATATATCCTTTTTGCAAAAGAAAAAGGGTGCTCCCTTCAGGGACCCATGGATCCGGAAGTAGAGTATCTATCAGTATTAAAGTAAAGTTCGGACAGGTTGTATCTTATGGTCCGGAAAGGCAGGAAATATGGCACAGGAAACGGGACAGGGAATGGATATCTGGTTTTCCCAGATGGATACGGATAATGTAAAAACCAGCGTTCGGGTTGACCGGCAGCTGTTCAGCGGTATCAGCGAATACCAGAGGATCGATGTGTTTCAGTCCCAGGAATTTGGGAAAATGATCGTACTTGACGGGGATATCATTTTTTCCGAAGCGGACGAGTTCGTTTATAATGAAATGATCGTGCATGTGCCTATGGCTGTACATCCCAATGTGAAAAATGTGCTGATCATCGGCGGCGGTGACGGCGGTGTTGCCAGATGCTGCGTGGACTACCCGGAAATCGAGCAGATCGATGTGGTGGAACCCGATGAGATGTTCATTAATGTCAGCCGGGAATTTTTCCCGGAAACGGCAAAGGGCTTCGACGATCCCAGAGTATCCATCATCAAGCAGGACGGTCTGCGGTTTTTAAGAAGATGCGTGGATAAATACGACCTGATCATCAATGATTCGACAGATCCGTCAGGTCATACGGAAGGCCTGTTTACAAAGGAGTTTTACGGCAATTGCAACAGAGCGCTTCATGAAGACGGCATCATGGTATACCAGCACGGCAGTCCGTTTTATGACGAGGATGAGATCTCTTTTCGAAAGATGCACAGGAAAGTGTACCGGAGCTTTCCCATCAGCAGGGTGTACCAGGCCAGCATTCCCACCTGTCCGGCAGGTTTATGGATGTTTGGATTTGCCTCCAAGAAGTACCATCCGCTGCATGACTTTGATGCCGCAAGATGGAAAGCAAGAGGACTGAAGACCTGGTATTATACAACGAACCTTCATTACGGAGCCTTTATGCTTCCCAAGTATGTTGAAGATCTACTGGAAGAAGAGGAAGGCCGGAAGAGAAAAAAAGAGGAAGAATGATCACAAGGAGGCGCGTAAAATGGGTAAATTAATGATCATCGGCTGCGGCGGTGTGGCAAGCGTCGCCATCAGCAAGTGCTGCCAGAACGCGGATGTGTTTGAGGAACTGGTGCTGGCCAGCAGAACAAAAAGCAAATGCGACGCATTGGCAGAAAAGCTGACAAAAGTGTCAAAAACAAAGATCGTTACAGAGGCAGTCAATGCGGATCACCCGGATGAGGTATATGAGCTGATCAAAAAGCATCAGGTTACGGCGGTTCTGAATCTGGCCCTGCCCTATCAGGATCTGGCCATTATGGATGCCTGCCTGAAAGCCGGTGTGGATTATATTGATACAGCCAACTATGAGCCGGAGGATCTTTCGGACCCTGCCTGGGCTGAGAGATATGAAAAACGATGCAAGGAACTGGGCTTTTCCGCATATTTTGATTATTCCTGGCAATGGGATTATATGGATAAGTTCAAGGAAGCAGGCCTTACGGGTCTGCTGGGCAGCGGATTTGACCCGGGTGTCACAAGTGTATTTGTGGCATATGCAAAGAAGCACTATTTTGACACCATTAAGACCATTGACATTCTGGATTGCAACGGCGGTGATCACGGATATCCCTTTGCCACCAATTTTAATCCGGAGATCAACTTAAGAGAGGTTTCCGCCCCGGGTTCCTATATGGAAAACGGAAAATGGGTGGAAGTACCGGCCATGAGCATCCACAGAGAATACGATTTTGAAGGTGTGGGCAAAAAGGATATGTATCTTTTGCATCATGAAGAGATCGAAGCATTGGGCAGGAACTTCCCGGAGGTGGAACGGATCCGTTTCTTTATGACCTTCGGGCAAAGCTATCTGACGCATATGAAGTGTCTGGAAAATGTGGGAATGCTTCGTACGGATGCCGTGGATTTTGAAGGGAACAAGATCGTGCCCATTCAGTTTTTGAAAGCGCTTTTGCCGGATCCCGCAAGCCTTGGCCCCCGCACTGTGGGCAAGACCAACATCGGCTGCATTTTTACCGGTGTAAAGGACGGCAAAGAAAAGACACTGTATATCTACAATGTCTGCGATCATCAGGAATGCTACAAGGAAGTGGGCTCCCAGGCAATCTCCTATACCACCGGCGTGCCGGCCATGATCGGTGCAATGCTGGTACTGACGGGAAAATGGAAGAACCCCGGCGTATATACAACGGATGAATTTGATCCGGATCCTTTTATGGAAGCGCTGAATCAGTTCGGACTTCCCTGGAAGGTGGAGGAAAATCCCGTATTGGTGCCTTAAAGGAGGCATCCTGAAAAGAAAGAGAAGCATATGACCATAGAACAGATCGAAACACCTGCTTATGTGATAGATGAAGAAAAGCTGGAAGAAAACCTGAAGATCCTTTCGGAGGTACAGGAAAAAAGCGGCTGCCGGATCCTGCTGGCCCAGAAGGCTTTTTCCGCCTTCTGCACCTATCCCCTCATTGGCAGGTATCTGGCCGGAGCCACGGCCAGCGGTCTGTATGAAGCAAGACTGGGAAAAGAAGAGATGGGGAAGGAGAACCATGTCTTCTCCCCGGCATACAAAGAAGAAGAGATGAAAGAGCTGGCTGGTATTTGCGACCACATCATCTTTAATTCCATGACACAGTTGTCAAAACATAAAGATGCCTGTCTTTCGGCAGGCGTATCCATTGGACTGCGGATCAATCCGGAATGCTCTACCCAGGAGCATGCCATGTATGATCCCTGCGGTCCGTTTTCGCGTTTGGGGATCAGGGCAAAAGACCTGCCGGAAAAGCTGCCGGAGTATGTCAGCGGCCTGCATTTCCATACCCTGTGTGAACAGAATGCAGATGCATTGGAAACCACGCTTGCGGCGGTGGAAGAAAAATTCGGTCAGTATCTTAAGACGGATCAGATCAGATGGCTGAATATGGGTGGCGGTCACCACATTACAAGGAAGGATTATGACAGGGATAAACTGATCACCCTGATTTGCAGGATCCGGGAAACCTATGGAGTGGAAGTGTACTTAGAGCCGGGGGAAGCCGTGGCCCTGGATGCAGGATACCTGGTTACTGCGGTGCTGGACCGGGTGGATAACAATTTGCCCATCCTTATCCTGGATGCATCGGCGGCCTGCCATATGCCGGATGTGCTGGAAGTGCCCTATACACCGCCCCTGAAGGGAGCGAAGATCCTGGAAACACCGGAAAAACCGGAGGATATCGGGAAGGGAGCGTTCGGCAAGCAGGATAATAGCGGACAAAATGAGCCCGGTAATCCGGAGAAATCCGGAGAAAATGACAGGGAGCATGGGGAGATCTGCATGCTCGGTGCCAGGACCTGCCTGGCGGGGGATGTGATCGGAACCTACCGTTTTGACAGAGTGCCCAGGGTGGGAGAAAGGTTGTATTTCGGAGATATGGCCATCTATTCCATGGTAAAGAACAATACCTTCAACGGAATGGAACTGCCGGCCATCTATTTACGTCATAAAGACGGAAACTGTGAAAAGATAAAAGAGTTCGGATATCAGGATTTTAAGGAGCGTTTGTCATGAGACTGTTGCAGAGTAAACCGAAACAGGATGGTTTTTCCATGCCGGGAGAATTTGAAGAGCACAAAGCAACATTGATGATCTTTCCCTACAGACCGGGATCCTGGAGGCAGCAGGCTGAGCCGGCCAGAGAGGTGTTTGCAAAGATCGCAAGGATCATTGCAAAGGAAGAACGGCTTTATATGATCGTTCGGGAGCAGGATATGGAATGCGCCCGCAGCCTGTTTTCGGAGGATGAGAACATCCGCCTTATGGAAGCGCCCAGCAACGATGCCTGGGCAAGAGATGTATGTCCCACCTTTGTAAGAAGAGGCGGCGTTGTCCGGGGGATCAGCTGGATCTTTAATGCCTGGGGCGGAGAAGTGGACGGTCTGTATACCGACTATATACAGGATGATATGCTGGCAGAAGAAGTCTGCGCCCAGCTGGGACTGGAGTGCTATGATGCCTATCCCTTTGTCTGTGAGGGCGGAGCCATCCATTCGGACGGAGAAGGAACGGTTATGGTGACGGAAAGCTGTCTCCTCAGCCCAGGGCGAAACCCTTCCATGGATAAGCCGGCCATAGAGCAGATACTGAAGGATTATCTGGGAGCGGAAAAAGTGATCTGGCTTCCCTGCGGGATCTACCAGGATGAGACCAATGAGCACATTGACAACATGTGTGCATTTACGGCGCCGGGAGAAGTGGTGCTGGCTGTTTGTGAAAACGAAGAAGACCCCCAGTATGAAATGTCCCAAAGAGCCCTTTCCTGTCTGGAAAGGGAAAGGGATGCCAAAGGACGGCAGCTTCTGATCAGGCAGATCCCTGTGCCGGGGCAGCCGATTTGCGTTACAAAAGAGCAGCTTTCGGGATATGAATTTGCACCGGGAGAAGCGGTAAGAGAAGAAGGAGAACGGCTGGCTGCGAGTTATGTAAACTATTACGTGTGCAACGCCGGCGTTCTGGTGCCCAGGTTCGGATGCGGGGAAGATGAAAGAGCCATCCGGGTTTTGCAGGAATGCTTCCCGGAAAAAAAGATCTACGGCATTGATTCCACGGAGATCCTGCTGGGGGGAGGTAACGTTCATTGCATTACCCAGCAGATTCCGGCAGAGGCAAAAAAAGAAGGACAGGAGGGTTGAAAATGGATAAAATAACAGTTGCAACCATACAGATGCAGTGCAGTAAAGATGTTAATGAGAACCTGCAAAGGGCTGAAAAACTGGTAAGAGAAGCGGCTGAAAAAGAGAAAGCGAATGTTATTTTACTTCCTGAGCTTTTTGAAAGACCTTATTTTTGCCAGGAGCGAAGATATGAATACTATGAGTATGCAAAGCCGGTTCTGGAAAATGATGCGGTGAGACATTTCCTGCCCATCGCAAAGGAACTGAATGTGGTTCTTCCCATCAGTTTCTATGAAAGAGACGAAACTGTTCTTTATAATAGTATAGCCATGATCGATCCGAAGAAGGGGCTGATGGGGGTATATCGCAAGACCCATATCCCGGATGATCATTATTATCAGGAAAAATTTTACTTTACCCCCGGAGATACGGGATTTATGGTATGGGATACCGCCTTTGGCAGGATCGGTGTGGGAATCTGCTGGGACCAGTGGTTTCCGGAAGCGGCCAGAACCATGGCGCTGATGGGAGCAGATCTTTTGCTGTATCCTACGGCCATCGGCAGCGAACCTGTGCTGACGGTTGACAGTATGCCTCATTGGAGAAGGGTTATGCAGGGACATGCGGCGGCCAATCTGATCCCGGTAGCAGCAGCCAACAGGATCGGAGAGGAGAAGGTAGAGCCCTGTGATGAAAACGGAGGACAAAGCTCAGCACTCATCTTTTACGGATCTTCCTTTATCACAGATGCCACAGGGGAGATCATTGCCGGAGCGGGAAGAGACAAAGAAGAAATCCTCAGCGCACGGTTTGACTTGGAGCAGATCCGCAGGCAGAAGCTGGAATGGGGACTGTTCAGGGATCGCAGACCGGATTTATATCTGCCGCTTTGCTGATTTATTTTGCACTTTACACAAAATGTGGTATACTGACATTGTATGCGGCCGAATATATCGGTGACTGACAGGAATATTCCGGCGCAAGCATATGACCGGGAAATATAAACAAAGAAACCTCTCAGGCTTACGGGGGGATCACAGAAAGGAAGGGGAAAAATGGACTCTTACAATCAAAACAACTATTCCGGCGGCTTTTCAGAGCCTCAGACCGGATACAACGGACAGTTTAACGACGGCTACAACGGACAGCCCCAGAACTATGATGATCTGGCAGGCGGATTTGAAAGCGGCAATGTAGTACATACCACCATGAGCCAGCTGAAAGGGCTGATGGCGGAAGAGGTGATCAACAAATCATTTCTGTTTATGACGGCAGCACTTTTGATCTCCGCATTTTCGGCGTATACCGCCAGATATACGGTTCTTATGTGGATCGCAAGCAATCCCATTAACCTGTATGTTTTATTCGGTGCCGAGATCGCAGTGGTACTCATCGCCAATTTTGCCATCAGAAAGAACCAGCCTATTGTCATCGGAATTCTGTATACGATTTATGCCTATCTGACGGGAGCTACCGTGGGCATTATTCTGATGATTTATACAGCGGAATCGGTTACGGCAGTCTTCCTGATCACAGCCATTATGTTCGGTGTGATGTCTGTGTACGGCCTGATCACAAAAAATGATCTTTCTTCCATTGGAAGTCTGCTTTTTATGGGCCTCATCGGAATCATTGTGGCAGGTGTTGTAAATATGTTCCTTAGAAGCAGCATGATCGATATGATCGTATGTATCGTCGGCGTGCTTATCTTTGTGGGCCTTACCGCATATGATGCGCAGAAGATCAAGAGAATGGCTGCAACGGCCACGGCAGAGAGCACCCTTACTCTGGCGCTGGTGGGAGGCTTCGAACTGTATCTTGATTTTGTCAATCTGTTCCTGAAGCTTCTTCGGATTTTAGGAAAAAGAAAATGATCGGATCCTGATTTTATGTTAACCAAGAAAAAAGAAAAACCGGACAGAAGAGAATATCTGACAAAGACGCCGGTACCGAAGCTGATCACACAGCTTTCCATCCCCACCATCATCAGTATGCTGGTAACGGGGATCTACAATTCAGCAGATACATATTTTGTAGGAAAGATTTCCACCGAGGCTACGGCAGCGGTGGGAATTGTTTTCTCTGTTATGGCGATGATCCAGGCCATGGGATTTTTTTGCGGCCACGGATCAGGCAATTATCTGTCGAGAATGCTGGGTTCCGGCAATCTGAAAGAAGCAGGGGAGGTGGCTTCCACGGGATTTGCCTTGGCCATCCTTTTGGGCTGTATTGCAGCTGCTTTGGGAAATCTGCTTGCCCATCCGCTGGCTCAGCTCCTTGGGGCATCTCCGGCAACCATGGCAGATACCCTTTCCTATATGCGGATCGTTCTCATCGGAGCCCCCTTTATGATGGGGCAGTTTGTGATCAATAATCAGCTGAGGTTCCAGGGAAGTGCCATGTATGCCATGGTAGGGCTTATGTCGGGAGCCGTGGTAAATATCATACTGGATCCCCTTTTGATCCTGTATTTCGGCCTGGGTACCGTGGGGGCGGCCATCGCCACCGTATCGGGACAGATCGTCAGCTTTTTTGTTTTGCTTGCGGGAAGTATGCAGGGAGAAAATATCCGCCTGACCATCCGGAATGTGCATTTTTCCATGCATCTGCTCTATGAGATCGTAAACGGAGGTGCACCCTCTTTGTTCAGACAGGGACTGGCAGCGGTGGCAACCCTTGTGCTGAATCACACTGCAGGCAGCATGGGAGGAGATGCGGCGATTGCCGGTATGTCCGTTACCACCAGGATTCTGATGCTGATGGCCTGCGTAATGATCGGTTTCGGTCAGGGCTTTCAGCCGGTTTGTTCCTATAATTACGGCGCAGGCTTGAAAAGCAGAGTGAAGGAAGGATATTTTTTCTGTGCAAAATACGGTTTTGTGTTTCTGACTGTATTGGCTACGGTGTGCTTTATCTTTGCGCCTTCCGTGGTGGGATGGTTTCGAAATGATCCTCTTGTGATCGCCACGGGAAGCATAGCTCTTCGGGCCCAGTGCATCACACTGCCCCTTCTTTCCGTTACAACCATGACCAATATGATGCTGCAATCCACGGGAAAAGGAGTGAAGGCTTCCATCCTTGCCTCAGCCAGAAACGGTATTTTCTTCCTGCCGGCGATATTGATCCTGCCCCATTTGTTCGGGCTTTTTGGTGTACAGATCGCCCAGGCGGTGGCAGATGTATTGTCCGTAGCGCTGGCCATTCCGCTGGCGGCATCGGAGCTTAGACTGATGGAGGATACGGCAGATGGCATTTAGGATCGTTCGAAATGATATTACAAAAATGAATACCGAAGCGATCGTGAATACAGCAAATCCCCTGGTGGAAGTGGGCCCCGGGTGCGACAGCGCCGTATATCACGGAGCAGGCTATCAGGAGCTTCTTTCCTACCGGGCAGAACATATCGGCTGCGCCGCGCAGGGGGAAGCTTTTATTACACCCGGCTTTCAGCTTCCGGCAAAGTACATCATTCATGCGGTAAGTCCCAAATATCATGATGGGAATCAGGGTGAAGAAGAGCTGCTTCGGACTTGCTACCGCAACAGTTTTTCTCTTGCGTTTAAAAAAGGGATCCGCTCACTGGCGGTTCCGCTGATCTCCACGGGAAGCTTCGGCTATCCCAAGGAAGAGGGAATGCGGATCGCGGCAGATGAGATCCATGCTTTCCTCCTGCGTCACGAGATGGAGATCATACTGGTGGTCTTTGACGAAGAGTCCACCCGGCTGGGACAGCGGATCGCCCCGGATCTGGAAGCTTACATTGACCGGAACTTCGTAGAGGATATGCTTGCTTCGCCGCAAATGCAGGCTCCCTCCGCATTGCGGGAACCGGCTGTGATGCAGGCATTGCCCAAAGTGCAGGATGATAGAGAGCCGGCAGATGATGAGAGCCCGGCCGCAATGATGTCGGTATCATCGGCTCGGTCAGTCGGCGGCGGATGGCTGAAACGGAAGGCGGCAGACAAAATGGCCGGCAGAGAGCCGGAGGGTTCGGCAGCAGCAATGGCCATGGGATCCATCTTCCACGGAGCAAAAAGCGCAGCCCCCAAAATGGAAAGCGCCATGGAGCAGGCCACGGCAGAGGAAGATGCTTTTTTTGAGCAGGAGCATGAAAGCAAGCTGGAAGAGAGGATGGCCCATATGAGCGACACCTTTTCCCAGTATCTGATCTACCTCATTGCCGATAAAAAGATGGAAAATGCAGAAGTGTATAAAAGAGCCATTGTGGACAAAAAGACCTTTTCCAAGATCAAAAACAATGTGGATTATCATCCCCAGAAGCTGACAGCCCTCTGCCTTTGCGTGGGTGCCAGACTGAATCTGGATGAGACCCGGGATCTGCTGGCCAGAGCAGGCTATGCCCTTTCTCCCTGCGACAAGACGGATATCATTTTTTCCTATTTCATAGAAAATGAGATCTACGACATGATCGAGCTGGACATCCAGTTAGAAGAACACGGTCTGCCCTGCATCATTTCATAAACTGACCACAACCGACTTGCATCGGAAGGGGCGCAACGAGTTATTATAAGCGGACATAAAAAACGCAGAAACAGGTCGCTTTCGGGGCGACCTGTTTTTGATTTCTTTACCGTATAATGACCTCACAGAAGCAGAAAACAACCCGCGGGGCGGCAACTCCGAAGGAGGAGAACAGTAGCAAAGCCGAAGCGGAAGAACAAAAAAGAGGAGGACAAACATATGCGTAAAGGATTAACGGAAGTGGTTTTCATTTTGGACAGAAGCGGCTCTATGAGAGGATTGGAAAAGGACACCATCGGCGGGTTCAATTCCATGATCGAAAAGCAGAAAAAAGAAGAGGGAGAGGCCCTGATCTCAACGGTATTATTTGATGATCAAAACGAAGTGATCTATGACCGGGTGCCCGTCAAAAAGGTGGAAGAAATGAGCGAAAAGCAGTATTACGTCAGAGGCTGCACGGCGCTTTTGGATGCCATCGGCGGTTCCATCCATCATATCGGAAATGTGCACAAATACGCCAGGGAGGAAGACAGACCGGAAAAGACCCTTTTTATCATCACCACTGACGGCATGGAGAATGCCAGCCGGATCTATGATCACAAGAAGGTAAAAAAGATGGTGGAAAAGGCGAAAAAGAAATACGGATGGGAGTTTTTGTTCCTGGGTGCCAATATTGATGCGGTGAAAGTGGCGGGAGGATTCGGCATCGGAGCCGACAGAGCGCTGAACTACGAATGCGACACCTTCGGCACGGAGTTAAACTTTCAGGTCCTTTCGGAAACCGTATCTGCAGTACGCAGATCGAAGAGCAAAAAGGAGATGGGGATGATGATGGAGGCCTGCTGCGCGCCTATCAGAGAGGACTACGAAAAAAGGCACGGCAAAAACTGAAAAAATCCGTGTTTCTTGTATGAACACTTAAATTAGTGTATAATGGCTCTAGTTTGCCAGAAAGGAACAGGTTTGCGGATGAACAAGATAAAGATCAGTATCATCATTCCCCACTACCGCTCCGTTCCGCTGCTGAAAAGGGCACTTGAGAGTATCGGCACCGCAGCTGATACGGAAGTGATCGTAGTGGATGATAAAAGCAATCTGGACTCCGGTGAAAGAAGCCTTCTGGAAGAGATCTGCAGCGGCGAAGGCCGTTTTTTATATGATAATACCACGGACCGGAAGGGAGCCGGAGTCTGCCGCAATATCGGTCTGTCCCATGCAAGGGGAGAATGGCTTTTATTTGTGGATGCGGACGACTTCCTTGTGGAAGGATGGTATGAAAGAGTAAAAGAGTATACCGAAAAAAAGCCGGACCTTGTTTACTTTCCCCCCACGGACAGAAACGATGCTACGGGAGAAAAATCCGGCAGGACCAAAATGTACGAAGAGCTTGTGACAGGCTGTCGCAGGAAACCCACCCACAGGCATCTTACGGAGCTGAAATACAGCTTTTGTACCCCTTGGTCCAAGCTGATCAGACGATCGGTGGTGACAAAGCATGACATCCGGTTTGACGAAACACCGGTGTCCAATGATATCATGTTCATGACGAAATGCGCTTTTTATGCCGAAAAGTGCGCTGTGGCAAAAGAGCCTGTATATTGCGCCACCAGATCCGGCAATACCCTGACATCCAAAAAGAGTAAGGAGAATTTCAAGATCCGGATCGAGGTGCTGTCAAGGCGCTATGCATTTTTGAAACAAAACCTGTCCAAAGCGGATTTTCGCAGTACTCATATCGGACAGCTGGTATTCGGCCAGATGGTGTGTGTATTTGCGGACGGTTACGGCTTTGGCACTTTTTTATGGCTGCTTTCTTTTTACAGAGAACATAAGATGAAGATTCTGGGAGCCGGATTCCTGGATCCGGTATCTTTTATCAGAAAAGCAAAGATGCTGATCTCCTGGTTCGGCGATATCAAAAAAGCCAGGAAGAAACAATAAGGAACACGGAAAATGGGAGAACTGATCAGAAATATCAAAGAAATACAGCTGGGAAACGAGCGGCTGATGGTGGAGGAAAACGAAGGCTATTCCAAAGGACAGGGAAAGCTGATTCACATCCAGAATAAAAGCTTTCGCTATCTGATGCGGGAAAAGCCTTTTATGCAGCTGCTTGCCACCATACTTCGGGCAAGATCGGAGATGGAGTATTACAAATCCACCCATCCCCGGTTTGAGGAAGCAAAGAAAGTCAGCACGCTGAAGGAAAGTACGGAGCAGAGCAAAAAAATCTGCCTGGAGATCTGCAGCCGCCTGGAGGCAGACAGGGTGCAGTACAGAGTGGTGGATGACGGGGAAGCCTTTGTGACGATCCTGATCTGCAACGCCGATTACACAGTTTTTCGAAAGAGTCTGAAAAAACTGGGCGGCATGAAACGCCTGCCCCATGTATTCGGAAAAGAGCGGGGATATGCATTTTTGTATCAGATGCGCCCCTTTGAGCTTTACAGATATAAAGGAATGCTGGTGGAATGCTATTTTCAGCTGCCCTGCATGAGCCTGACCCCCAAAACCTGGATCCCCCTGGACCGGGCGCTGCAGGAACGCAGTTTTTCCCAAAGAGACCGCAGGGGAGAGACGGACTGGCTGGATCACGTAAGCCTGTATATTTACGACCTTTGCTGGGCGGTATTTCAGCGGGGCGTTTTTTCCGACAGGGATAAAGCAAAGCTTGACAGTCTGGAAGAGGCGCTGTCCGATCCTGCCATGAAACCCATATTGGAAAAGGTTTTCTTCGGATTTACGGAGCAGCTGCTCTTGCTTTTGGAGAAAAAAGACTATGACGGGATCATCCCGGCCTATTACGGATTTGACGGATATTGACACAGTAACGATTAAAGGGAAGTGCGAACATGAGTAATGCCGCAGTGGTAAAATTGCAACAAAAATCCATCGCAGGGAATTCTGTCTGGATGGATGATAATTTCGGTGAAGCGATCCACCTGCACATCAACGATTTCAGAGCGGATCTGACCTGCAAAGAGTTTTTGCAAATGACGGAGGATGCCTGTCAGATCATAGACGAGCTGGTGTCGGTTCCGGGATTTCGCGCAGCGGACTATGATCCCGTATTTATGGAACAGATGCTTTGGAAACACCTGCTTTGCCTGACGGAGGTAAAAAGAGACAGCGTTTCCATCAGCGACCTTTGGATGAACCAGCCCCGGCTTGTGCGGGTGAAGGATTCCCATATGTACCGGGTTCTTGCGGGAAAAAAGAAAGCTTATAAGAAAAAAGGCTCGGATCACTTCGGACAGAGCAGTAAAGAGCGGATGGAAGGGATCGAAAAGAGCGTGAAGGCCTCCGGATACGATGAGGCAAAAGGGTGCGTTGTGGTGTACGGAGATGACAATATCATCCGGGACGGACAGCACAGGGTTTGCGCCCTCTGGCAGCAGCAGGGAAATGTGAAAGTCCCTGTGGTCAGGCTGTATTTTTCCGACCAGCGGCCCATCAACACAAAGATGCGCAGCGGCCCCTTTGGCTTTTTCTACCACTGCTTCTGGAAGCTGGGAGAAATTACGAAACGCAGGCATTTTTCCCTGAAAAACATTGCAAAATCAATGCTTAAGGGAGGTTATTTTGTTTTTAAGAAAAAGCGGATCACCCTGCCTGTCAGGATGTCCGAAAAACAGATCGCGGAGCTTTCCGGGATCCTGGAAAAGTAAGGGGCGCCTATGAGCAGGAAGGAATGGAACAGCATACAGGAGGTTTTTGCTGCGCTGGAACAGGAAAGCTATGTGGTGCTGCGCAATTTTGAGCATCTGGAAGAAGACATCACAAGCGCCGATCATCCGGATATAGACTTTCTGTGCAAAGACCCCGGGGCGCTGGTGCGTATTCTGGGCCTTAGCCGCAGAGGGAAAGTGCCCGACGGGATTCATTACAAAATGACTGTGGGAGGGAAATCCGTTCACGTGGATCTGCGCCATGTGGGAGACGGGTACCTTGATGAAAAATGGGAGCAGCACATTCTGCAGCACCGGGTGATGTTTGGAAACCTTTGCTATGTACCGGACGGAGAAGATCATCGCTACAGCCTTTTGTATCATGCCCTGATCCAGAAAAAAACCATGGCGGAGGATTATCGAAGGACCCTTTCGGAGCTTTTTTCCGAAGGAGATCGGGAACACTATATCTCTTTATTGGAGATCTATATGAAACGCTGCGGATACCGCTACAGCATTCCCTCCTATCCCCTGGCGGTCTTTCATACACAGGGAACCGGTCCGGAGCTGATGGAGCAGCATTTTACAAGAAAGATGGTGCGGAGCCTTTTTGCGGGGCTGCGTTCCTGATTACACTATGAAAGAAAAGATCAAACAACTTACAGAATTATATCGAAACATCAGCGTGCAGGCGAAAGCGGCCATCTGGTATGTGATCTGTAACGTGATCCAGAAGGGGATCATCTTTCTGACCACCCCGGTTTTCTCCCGGTTGTTGTCCACTGAGGAATATGGTATATTCAGTGTGTACACCACCTGGCAGAGTGCCATACTGGTGTTGGTATCGCTGAATCTGGCATCCGGAGTGTATCTTCGGGGACTGATCAAATACGAAGAAGATGAGGAAACCTTTTCCGTATCGCTTTACAGCCTTTTCAGCCTGGTATTTTTCATCGGATTTGGGATCTACCTTTTGGCAGCCGGCTTCTGGAGCAGACTGCTGAATATTTATCAGCCCTATATGTTTTGCATGTTTGCGGACATGCTGGTGATGACAGCCTTTCATTTCTGGTCTTCCCGCCAGAGAGTCTTCTATTGTTATAAGAGCCTGGTGGTCATCACGGTGATCAATGCCATTGTAAAGCCGCTGTCCGGCGTCATCGCCATTTATCTGACAAAGGACCCGCTGCCCGCCAGGATCTATACCATGACTGCGGCGGATGTGCTGTGTTTCGGATGGTTTTACTATCAGATGTGGCGGGGAAAAAAGAAAGTTTCCCGCAAATACTGGAGTTATGCCCTGCATTATAACCTGCCGCTGGTGCCCCACTATCTGTCACAGATCGTGCTGAATCAGTCGGACAGGGTTATGATCGAACGAATGATCAGCTCCTCCAAAGCAGGAATATACTCACTGGCGTATAATCTTTCTTCCATCGTCCTGGTGCTCAATCAGGCGATTCTGGATTCCTTTAAACCATGGATGTACCGCCAGATCAAGAAAGGACGCTACGGGCAGATCCGAAAAGTTTCCATGGGCTTACTGGTTTTGTTAGCAGTTGCTAATCTGTGCGTGATCCTGCTGGCACCGGAGCTCATCGCACTTTGGGGACCGGCAAGCTACTCGGAGGCGGTTTGGACCATGCCGCCGGTGACCATGAGCATATATTTTATGTTCCTGTACAACCTGTTTTCCAACTTTGAGTTTTATTATGAAAAAACAAGATTCATGATGGTGGCCTCTGTTTCCGGCGCCGGACTGAATATTGTGCTGAATTATATTTTTATCCGAAGATTCGGATATCTGGCAGCGGGGTATACCACTCTGGTATGCTACATATGCTACTGTATCGCACACTATATCGTGATGCGGCTGATCTTAAATAAACAGGTGCCGGGAGAGCGGGTTTACAAACTGTCCCATATCCTTGCCCTGAGCATCGGATTTATGATCTGCGGATTTGCCGCAATGCTGTTTTACAGGATGCCGCTGGTTCGGTACGCAATCTTTGCGTCGGTTATGCTGATCCTTTTGATCAAACGGAAAAGTATCATGCAGATCCTGCGGTTTAAAAAAAGCAATGAAGGAGAAGAAGCAACATGAAGTTGATCATACAGATTCCCTGTTATAATGAGGCCGAGACCCTGACGGTTGCCCTGGATGATCTGCCCAAAAAGATCGACGGTATCGATGAGATCGAGGTACTGATCATCAATGACGGCAGCAAGGATGAGACTGTGGAAGTGGCAAAAAAATGGGGCGTGAACCATATTGTCAGCTTCAGGCAGAACAAGGGACTGGCCAAAGGTTTTATGGCGGGACTGGATGCCTGTCTGCGACTGGGAGCCGATATCATCGTCAATACCGATGCGGATAACCAGTACTGCGGAGAGGATATCGAAAAGCTGGTGCGTCCCATATTGGATGAGAAAGCAGACATCGTTATCGGCGAGCGGCCTATAGATGATACGGAGCATTTTTCTCCCCTGAAGAAAAAGATGCAGCATCTGGGCAGTTGGACCGTCCGGGTAGCATCCGATTCCGACATTCCCGATGCCCCCAGCGGATTTCGGGCTTACAGCCGGGATGCGGCCATGCGGCTGAACGTGATCTCGGAATATACCTATACGCTGGAGACCATTATTCAGGCAGGCAGAAGCAAAATGGCTATGTCTTCCGTCAAGATCCGCACCAATGCAGAACTTCGTCCTTCCAGACTGTTCTCCAGCATGTTCGGATATGTGAAGCGATCCATGGTCACCATCATCCGCTCTTTTATGATGTACAAGCCTCTCAGGTTCTTCGGCCTGATCGGCTCGATCCTGTTTCTGGTCGGCGTATTGTTGGGAATCCGCTTTCTGGTATTTTTCTTTTCCGGCTCCGGACGGGGGCATGTCCAGTCCCTGCTTTTAGCGGTTACCTTCCTGCTGATCGGTTTCCAGACCATCATCATCGGTCTGCAGGCAGACCTGATCGCTGCCAACCGGAAGCTTTTGGAGGATGTGCAGTACCATGTCCGCAAGCTGGATTATGATAAAGATACGGAAAAACGAAAACAAACAGAAGAATCTCTGTGAATCACAGAAACACAACAGAAACAGAATAGAAATATAACAAAAACACAACAAAATACAAAAAAACAGGTAAAATATACAATAGTTATGTAAACCAAAACGGTGAAGCGTGCCGAATATGCCAAATATCGGCACGCTTTTGCATGTGAATTTCTTTTTTGTTTTCCTTTTGCTTGATTTGAAAAAAGAAACAAGATATATTACTAAAGTCTTAAATGAGATGAGGGATTCATGTTAACCAAAAAGAAAGGAAAGCAGAAGATTGATTTATTCCACCAAAATGAGAAAACTCCTTGGCAATGTCAAAAAGACAATCGTTCTTGGCGTGCTTGCCTGCTCCGTAATGGGAGCAACTACGGCACTGGCTGCTGACAAACCGGCAGAGATCACCGTAGGCCAGACAGTTAACGGTACGAAGTACACTACGATCCAGCAGGCCATCAGCGGCGTTGCGGAAGGCGGAACCGTTAACGTTCCCAAAGGGAATTATAAAGAAGCGTTAACCATCACAAAGAGTGTAAAGGTCATCGGTTGTGAAGGCGCCGTGCTTGACGGCTCCGAAATGCGGATCGACAAAAATCATAATGATGATATTGATATGATCAATATCAAAGCAAAAAAAGTAACGGTACAGAACTTAGAGATCACAGGCCTGAAGGTCTATGACATTTTCTGCCAGACAGCTGTTGGAATCCGCGTGGAAGCCGGATCCGAGGATGTCAATATCATCGGATGCCACATTCACCACATGGGTGTGAATGAATATGCGGAAGAGACGAGGCAATGGGCAAAGGATGAGGACAAGTCCGGCGAAACCTATAACTGTCACGGCATCATCGTAAAGAGCATGTCCGATAAGGCCATCAAAAGAGTGCTGATCAGGGACTGCAAGCTCAATGACCTGAAGCTGGGCCAGAGCGAAGCTCTGGTAGTAAACGGCAACGTGAACGGTTTTGAGATCTGCCACAACGAAGTTGTGGACTGCGACAACATCGGAATCGATGTCATCGGATTTGAGGAAAATAAGAGTTATCAGGCAACAAATGGTAACGTGCACCACAATTATGTAAGTAACATTTGCAGCGATCCCAATTCCAACCATTTTAACCTGGCATATACGGATGCCTGTGCAGGCGGGATCTATGTGGATGGCGGAAAGACCGTGACCATTACCCAGAACACCGTTGTGGGATGTGACATCGGCATTGAGATTTCCAGTGAGAACCAGGGAAAAGTTACCAGCGGTATTACGGTTACGCACAATACCCTGATCAATAATAACAGACTGGGAGGCATCAGCATCGGCGGATGCGATCCTGAGGAAAACGGAAAAGCGGAAAGCTGCGAGATCGCATACAATACCGTATATAACGGAGGAAGCAGCAGCGCCTGCCTGATCATCCAGTACGCAAACAGCGATACCAACAGTATTCATAACAACATCTTCTATGCAAAAAAAGGAAGCGTAGCAGAGAATGAATACGGATATACGAAAAACGATGTACAAAGTAACATTACCGGCGGAGACGCAGGGAAATATAAAAACCTGGATTCTGCCAACAGCGCAAAGAGCTACGCCATTCAAAATGCTACGGTAAGTGCCGACGGAGATGCAGTTACTATCAGCTATAAGAAGGCGCCTGCAGAAGGGGAATTCGGTGTGACCAGGGATGAGGAACCCATCGGGGTAACGGCTCCTTCCACCACAGATCCTGAAGAGCCGGAAGATCCGGGGCCCCAGGATACAGATCCTGTCTATACCTGGAGCGATGACGGAAAGAGCTGCAAGGCAGAGTGCATTAAGAACGGAGAGACCGTAAAAGAGGATGCGAAGATCACTTCCAAGGTGACGAAGGAACCCACCTACGACAGCATGGGCCAGACCACCTATACGGCAACTTTTACAAACAGCTGCTTTAGCACCCGGACAAAAACGGTAACGGATGTGCCGAAGCTGGAAAGACCGGTGGTGCAGGATACAGATCCTGTCTATACCTGGAGCGATGACGGAAAGAGCTGCAAGGCAGAATGCATTAAGAACGGAGAGACCGTAAAGGAAGATGCGAAGATCACTTCCAAGGTGACGAAGGAACCCACCTACGACAGCATGGGCCAGACCACTTATACGGCAACCTTTACAAACAGCTGCTTTAGCACCCGGACAAAAACGGTAACGGATATTACCAAGCTGGAGAAGAAGGAAGAGCCCGGTAAAGAAGAGCCCGGCAAGGAAGAGCCCGGTAAAGAAGAACCCGGTAAAGAAGAGCCCGGCAAGGAAGAGCCCGGTAAAGAAGAGCCCGGCAAGGAAGAACCGAAAAAGGACGAGCCGGTGATCGAAGAGCCGGAAAATGAAGATGCCATCCTGATTGATGATGTTTTATACGAGATCAGGGATAACGGAGACCTGTACTACTACGCTCCGGTATATAAGGATGATGACGAATATCAGGTGCCCAGCGCAGTTACCGTGGACGGCAAGCTGAAAAAAGTGAAGGGGATCAGCAAAGCCGCTTTTGCGGGATGCAATAAGGCTAAGAAAGTCAGCATCGGCAAGAATGTTAAGTACATTGAGAAGAACGCTTTCAAGGGATGCAAGAAGTTGAAAAAGGTTGTGATCAACTCCAAGTCCTTAAAGAAAGTAGGCAGCGGAGCGTTCAAGAAGCTGGCAAAGGGAGCCAAGATCGCGCTTCCCGAGTCAAAGAAGAAAGCCTACAAGAAGCTCTTTACCAAGAGCGTTATAGGTAATACCCGTCTTACATGGGTAGATTAAGGTTTCAACTCTGTTGAGCGGCGCATAGGTCAATCGACAGATTGGAATATAGGGATAATATGAGAAAATTTTAAAAGGTCTGTTGCGGTTGCAACAGACCTTTTCGGTTTTAACGGTTTTATTGTTTTTGTGATTAAGACTCTTATTCTTCCTTGGAGTCTTCGGAATCCTCAGAATCCTCGGAATCCTCAGAATCCTCGGAATCGTCATCTACGAATTCCACGTCGCCGTCTTCATCAACAAACTCAAGAACGCCGGAATCGTCCACGTTCTGAAGCTCTAACTCACCGTCCTCCAGTTCGATGGCATCATCATCGGGAGCGAGGCTCTCTTCCAGCAGTTCGAAGCTTGCGATACTTCCGTCTTCATTCAGATAAACGGTAAGGTAGTAAGTTACGAAGGTGTCGGTGTAAAGATCGTAGTTGATCTCTTCCGCATCCTGGAAATAGGGCTTTTTCATATCATAATGCTTGATGCCGGCCTGCTCAAAGTAAGGCGCCAGCTTAGAATAAAAAGGCTCGATGGCCTTGAGCTGGTCCGCAGAGATCTCAGGCAGCGCCCGAAGATCATTGAGTTCTTCCTCTGCATCAGCTTCCGCGCCTTCATAGTAGAGCTTCAGGGACTCTTTTCTGGCGTTGTCCAGGTCACCGGCACTTTCTTTCATTTCAGCGGATTCCGGAAGGGTTCCGATATCACTCTTGTTTGCGGAAAACTCAAAGGTGATATTTTTATCTGCATCAAAAACCTGGGAATCGGAATACAGCTCAGCATCTGCCTCATCGCCGTCGTCATCTCCGTCATCCTCGTCATCTTCGGCATCTTCGGAATCGGAATCGCCGATCTCAATATCGCCTTCCTCAGCCAGATCTTCTTCCAGATCGTCAGCGGTCACTTCCGTATCCTGGATATCATCCGGAGAAACCTGTTTGCTTCCGCATCCGGTCATCACAGACAGTCCGAGAGCTGAAATCATCAGTAGGGCTGCAATGGTCTTTCTTTTCATAATAAAACTCCTCTCATAGATATGTTTTCGTCCAACCCATCATAGCACAGAATATGCGAAAAAAAACTGAAAAAAGTCTGAATTTTATGTGTTTTCGGCGTATTTCACAAAAAACCCACCGTTTTTAACGGTTTCGTGGTATGATTGTAACGGTTTGACGGTAAAACAGTGAGATAAGGAGAAGAAAGTGAAAGCACTGATCGCGATGAGCGGCGGAGTAGACAGCTCTGTTTCCGCTTTTTTGATAAAAGAATCCGGTATGGACTGCATGGGAACCACCATGCGTCTTTATGAAAATGACATGATCGGAGAGGACCTGTTCGGCACCTGCTGTTCGGCAAAGGATACGGAGGATGCCAGAGCGGTGTGCGAAAAGATCGGCATCGATTACCGGATCCTGCATTACGAGGCGCAGTTCGAAGAACAGGTCATTGCGCCCTTTGTCTGCGCATATGAAAACGCCAGAACCCCCAATCCCTGCATTGAATGCAACAGAAAGCTGAAATTTACGGCGCTGGTGGAAAAATTACCGGAGTGGGGATGTGATTATCTGGTAACGGGTCATTATGCCCGGATTGAAAAAGACGAAGAAACAGGACGATTCTTGCTGAAAAAAGCCGTAGATCCCACCAAGGACCAAAGTTATGTATTGTATATGATGAATCAGGAGCTCCTCAGTAAGATCCGATTTCCCTTAGGCAACCTTACCAAAGAGAAGGTGAGAGAGATCGCACAGCAGCACGGATTTGTCAATGCGGCAAAACAGGACAGTCAGGACATCTGCTTTGTCCCTGACGGAGATTATGTGGCATTTATGCAGCGGTACCGCGGGAAAAAATACCCGGAGGGCAATTTTGTGGACAAAGAGGGAAACATTCTGGGCCGTCATAAAGGCATCGTCTGCTACACCATCGGACAGCGCAAGGGCCTGGGAATCTCATCCGAAAGCCCCTATTACGTAACCGCCATCCGCCCCGAAACAAACGAAGTGGTTTTGGGCAGCAATGAGGATCTTTTTACCACCACCCTTGTGGCAGGGAATATCAATCTGATCACCACAGACAGGATCGAAGGAGAAATGCACATCAGTGCCAAGATCCGCTATCGCCATAAGGAAGAGCCGGCCACCGTAACCCAGATCGCCGATGACAGGCTGCAGGTGGTATTCGACAAGCCCCAGCGGGCCATTACCCCCGGCCAGGCGGTTGTGCTCTATGACGGTGACGTTGTAGTGGGAGGCGGAACGATTCTGTATCCATCCTGCAAGGAAACCTGCGATTGTATTTTGTATCGGACAATAGTATAATAAAAGCTGATAGGAACAAAAACAGGGGAGGGTAACCATCATGGGAGAAACAAACGCTAACCTCGAAGGCACAACCGGCAAACTTCTTGAGACCATCAGTCAGGTAAGGCGGGAAATGGCCGGCATGACCTCCGAAACAGAATCCATTCAGAAGACCAATGCAAAGATCACGGAATCCACAGCCAGGATCGTCAGCCATGCCAATGAGATCCAGGGCTTTGCCAGGGATATCCAGAAGATTTCCAGCAAGACCAATATGCTGGCACTGAATGCTTCCATTGAAGCCGCCAGAAGCGGTGAAGTGGGAAAAGGCTTTGCGGTAGTTGCGGAAGAAATGCGTAACCTTGCAAATGACACCAAGATTTCCTCCGAAAAGATCCTGGATCTTCTGTCCCAGTTTATGGATGATCTGGAGTCCATGGAAACCGATATGAAGAACCAGGAAGAAGCCCATGAGCAGCAGGCGCAGCTTACGGAGAAACTGGTAGCACAAGTGGAAAAAATTGAGGAATCCACAAAAGAAATATTGTTAAAGGAAGAGTAATACAGAAATGATAGTTTTATCGATTTTAATCCTGCTTATCGGCTTTGCTGCGCTGATAAAAGGAGCGGATTGGTTTGTAGACGGAAGCAGCAATCTTGCCATGATATTCAAAGTACCGGGAGTGATCGTGGGACTGACCATCGTAGCCATGGGAACCAGTGCTCCCGAGCTGGCGGTCAGTACGTCGGCAGCTTTGGCAGGATCCAATGAGATCGCACTGAGCAACGTGATCGGGTCCAATATGTTCAACCTTCTGGTGGTGCTGGGCGTATGTGCCATGATCCATAAAGTGCCCGTTGACAACGCCATCTTAAGGCGGGATTTTCCCATATGCATCGGGACCACATTTTTCGTACTGATCATGATCGGTTATAAGGCTGTAGCAGACGGTATGCTCTCCGGTGATATGGCAGCCGAAGTGGGAATGGCATCCAGAGTGATGGGAATTTCCCTTTTGGTATTTTTCGTGATCTATCTGATATTGCTGGTGAGAAACGCCATCAAGCATCCCACCGAAGAGGAGGAGAAAGAGCTGCTTCCCGTATGGAAATGCATTCTTCTGATCCTCATCGGCGTTGCCATGATCATCGGGGGAGGACAGGCAGTTGTCAGATCCGCGGAGACCATAGCAACCTGGGCGGGAATGTCCAAAACCCTCATCGGACTTACTATCGTGGCAGTGGGAACCTCTCTGCCGGAGCTGGTCACCAGTATCGTAGCAGCGAAGAAAGGCCAGACCGATATGGCAGTAGGCAATGTGGTTGGCTCTAACCTGTTTAACCTGATGCTGATCCTGGGGGTATCTTCCTCCATTCATCCCATCGGTGTGAATCTGGCGTCCCTTTATGATATGCTGATCCTGTCCGTCTTTACGGTGATCACCTTCCTGTTCTGTCTGGTGGGCAAATCCGTGAAGCGTCTGGAAGGCCTGATCCTGGTGGTATTGTATGTGGGAACTGTTGTATTCGCGGCCCTGCGATAGTTTTTAACGCTTTAACGCAAAAAAGCGTTGCGTATCCGTTTTCCTCTGTGGTAAGATGGCAAAGGAGTTAACATCTTATCAATGAGAAAGACGAGGAAAACGAGTTATGGCCATTAAGATTTTGTTGCTTTTGGTGTTTTTCTGCATTTTCATCGGTGTGGGAATTTATTGCCGGAAATCCTCATCGGATGTAAACGGCTTTGTACTGGGAGGCAGAAGTGTAGGCCCCTGGCTGACGGCTTTTGCCTACGGAACTTCTTATTTTTCAGCGGTAATCTTCGTAGGATATGCAGGACAGTTCGGATGGAGCTTCGGTGTGGCATCCACCTGGATCGGACTGGGAAATGCTATGATCGGATCCCTTCTTGCATGGGTGATCCTGGGAAGACGTACCAGAGTCATGACCCAGCATCTGGGTTCTAAGACCATGCCGGACTTTTTCGGACAGCGTTACGGCTCCGACGGCTTTAAAGTTGCGGCATCCATCATTACCTTCTTATTCCTGATCCCTTATACAGCATCTTTGTTTAACGGTCTTTCCAGACTGTTTCGTATGGCTTTTAATGTGGACTACTCCGTTTGCGTTATCGTAATGGCAGTTCTGACTGCCATCTACGTTATTGTCGGCGGTTACATGGCAACAGCGGTCAACGATTTTATCCAGGGTATCATCATGCTGGTGGGTATTGTAGCCGTGATTCTGGCGGTACTGGCTAAAAACGGCGGCTTCATGCAGTCCCTTGTTGCCATGTCTAAGATCGAGTCCGATGTGATGGAAGGAGCCTATGTATCCTTCTTCGGCCCCCAGCCCTTCTACCTTTTGATCGTAGTACTGCTTACCAGCCTGGGAACCTGGGGCCTGCCCCAGATGGTTGGAAAATTTTATGCCATCAACAACGAAAGATCCATTAAGATCGGAACCTTTATTTCTACTTTCTTTGCCATTGTGGTAGCAGGCGGATGCTACTTCCTCGGCGGATTCGGCAGACTGTTCACCACAGAAGATGCGGTAAAAGCGGAAGGCTTTGACTCCGTGGTACCCACCATGCTTTCCGGACTTTCGGACATCCTCATCGCCATTGTGCTGATCCTGGTGCTTTCCGCATCCATGTCCACCTTATCCTCGCTGGTGCTCACATCCAGCTCTACACTGACCCTGGATTTCCTCGGCCAGTTTTCCAAGGCAAAGAGAAGCAAGGAAGAGCAGGAGAAGAAAAATATGTTTTACCTGCGTCTTTTCGTAGCGGTATTTATCGTGATCTCCGCAGTGATCGCCATCGTGCAGGCCAAATCCAAAGTGACCTTTATCGCCCAGCTGATGGGTATTTCATGGGGAGCATTATCCGGCGCATTCCTGGCACCCTTTTTCTACGGACTGTATTGGAAAAAGACATCCAAAGCAGCGGTGGCCACATCCTTTATCTTCGGTATCACCGTTATGATCTGCCAGCTTTGCATTTCCTTAGGATGGATCACGGTATCGGGTCCTGTCCTTTCCCTGATCTTTAAAAACTCCCTTTACTCCGGCGTATTCTGCATGCTGGCCGGTCTTGTGCTGGTACCCGTTGTCAGCGTTCTGACACCCAAAACGGTGCCCCTTGCCACGGATCAGATGTTCAACTGCTTTGAAAGACAGGTATCCGTACATGCCAGAACATCCCTTTCGGATGATCAGTAATCATCACCGGTATATTTTAAACCCCAGCTCCTCCAAAGGGCCTGCGCGGAAACGGCGGGCTTTTTGGGGGATTTTTTCATGGATCATCTAAGGGATTGTTTTGGGGAATGTTCTCCGGGGAAAAGGAATAAACCCGGAAAAAAAAGGTGGCAAAAACAGAGGGGATTGAGTAAAATATGTAGCAGAGTGATAACTACCCGGAAAGGAAGCAGAAACTATGAAAGTATGTCTTTTAAACGATTCATTTCCGCCCGTCATTGACGGCGTGGCCAATACCGTTATGAACTATGCAGGGATCCTGACAGAGTCCGGGAAAGCGGAAGTCGTGGTGGGAACGCCTAAATATCCTGATGGCGTATACGACAACTATCCCTATAAAGTCATCCCTTATCAAAGCTTTGATACATCAGCATTCGTGCATGGCTACCGTGCCGGAAACCCCCTTGCCATGCAGCAGGTGGACGAGCTGATCAATTTTATGCCGGATATCATTCATACCCATTGTCCGGCAGCTTCCACCATCATGGCCAGACTGGTCAGAAACCAGCTGGTTTCCCACAAAGGAAAAAATGTTCCCGTGGTCTTTACCTACCATACGAAGTTTGATGTGGACATTGCAAGAGCCGTAAAAGCGGAGTTTTTGCAAAAAGAGGCGGTAAAGATGCTGGTGAGCAACATCTCTGCCTGCGATGAAGTCTGGGTGGTGAGCAAAGGCGCCGGCGAAAACTTAAAGTCCCTGGGATATACGGGAGATTATAGAGTGGTATCCAACGGCGTGGATTTTGCCAAAGGAACCATGCCGGCTGAAAAGGTAGCAGAGGCTACCAAAGATTACGACCTGCCCGCAGGAGTGCCTGTATTTTTGTTTGTGGGCCGCCTGATGAAATACAAGGGCCTGCCCATTATCTTAGATGCCATGAAACGCCTGGCAGAGTCCGGAATGGACTTTCGCATGGTGTTTATCGGCGGCGGCGCGGACGCACCGGCACTGGTGGAAGAAGCCATTGCCATGGGACTTTCCGTGGATGCCAGAAATACGGAAAAAAGCAGCAATCCGGATGCAGTGGAAAAGCAGGTAAACGGCAGCCTGCCGGGAAAAGTGATCTTTACCGGTGCCATTCACGACAGAGATGTTTTGCGCTCCTGGAATACCAGGGCAAATCTCTTCCTGTTCCCCTCCACCTATGACACCAACGGCATTGTGGTAAGGGAAGCGGCAGCCTGCTCCCTGGCCAGTGTTCTCATCAAAGACTCCTGCGCATCCGAAGGAATCACCGACGGCCGCAACGGCTTCCTCATTGAAGAAAACGGAGAGTCTCTGGCAGCCCTTCTTTCCCGGGTGGGAAAGGATATTCCCCTGATGGATCAAGTAGGGGAAAATGCCATGAATGAGATCTACATTTCCTGGGAAGAGTCCGTATTTGCTGCCCATGAGCGTTATCAGGAGCTTTTGGAGATGCAAAAAAGCGGCGCTCTTTCCGCCTACAAAAAGGAAACGTCCGATTATATCCTGGACGGAACCGCCCACCTTATGGACTACACCGGTAAGCTGTTCAGACTGCCCCACGACCTGTATGACGGCATGATCGGCAATATGGCAGCGGCCTCTGACAGGATCTATGAGCTTGGAAAAAAACTGAACCTGCCCGGTGACGTGCTTTCCGAGGAAATGAGAAAATCCTACGAAGAGTTTAAAGAGGAAGCAAGAGAAGCCTGGGAAGAAACCCGGAAAGAAGCCAGGATCCTTCGTGACCATACCAAAGAAGGGGTGAAAGCAGCGGGAAAAACCGCACTGGCCCATGTAAAAGAGGGCATTGCCTTAAGCGATCCCTTTGAAGATCTATGAGACTGGATAAATATCTGGCGGACAGAAGGCTTGGCAGCCGGCGGGACGTAAAAGAGCTGATCAAAAAAGGCCGGGTTACGGTAGACGATATGACCGCAAAGGATCCCGGTATGAGCGTGTCGCAGCAAAACAGGATCTGCCTTGACGGAAAGCCGGTGGAAGGGGAGACATATTTTTACTACATGCTCAATAAGCCTCCGGGCTATGTGTCAGCCAGAGAAGATGCAAAAGAAAAAACCGTGCTGGAACTTTTGCCACCCGCCTTTCGGAAAAACGTCTCTCCCGTGGGACGGCTGGATAAAGATACGGTGGGACTTTTGCTTTTGACAAACGACGGAGAGATGTCCCACAATCTCCTTTCCCCCAAAAGCCACGTGGATAAGGTTTATCTGGCGGGTCTGGACCGGGGAACCGACGGAGAAGATGAAAAGGCCTTTGCAGAAGGCATCGTACTTGCCGACGAAACAAAGCTCCTTAGCGCAACCATTAAGGCAGTATCGGAAGAGAAAGCCATGGAGCTAATGGGAACGGAATCCCGCCGGCGTATGGAAAAGGGGAGCGAAGAAGCGACCAATGATAAACCCGGGGATGACACCCGGGGGATTAAGGCCTTTGCCCTTGTGACCATTCGGGAGGGAAAATACCATCAGGTAAAACGCATGATGGCAGCCAGAGGAAAAAAGGTGCTGTATTTAAAGCGGCTGTCCATGGGAAGTTTGCATCTTGACCCTGATCTTCCGGAAGGAAGTTACAGAGAGCTGACGGAAGGAGAGATTAAAGCGTTAAAGGGTAAGACAAACGTAGAATGAAATAGAAGCAGAATGAAGCAAAAGCAGCCTGAATCATAAGAAGAAAAAAGTGCCCTCAGCAGGGCACTTTTTTGCGTAGTCCTTTGGGATAATGGTTTTTCATGATGCCGCCGGCCAGCTTACCCCAGCCAAGGCCCCGGCCGTTTAGGGCTATGAGATACCATCCTTTTTCCCCGTCGTAAGGGAAAGTGCCACCCTCTAAATAGGCGGCGGCCAGCTTCCGATCATCACCATTGCCGGTTGACAAGTTAACATAATTAAATTTATCGTTAACTGAAACGGAAAGAGCCCTTGCCAATGCCAGTGAAGGCGCAAAGCGGTTTTTCTCCACAGAGCCCAAATGCAGGCCGGGGCGGACAAGCTTTAAGCCGTCAAGCTGTGAAAGAGGCTCCGGCAGCAGATAGATCTGGGATCCCATGTAAAAGAGCAGCTCTTCCCGGACATTTTCTGCGAAAGAAGGAAGTGATTCGGAAAGGAAAGCTGTAAGCTCGGCGGGAATTTTACCCGCCCCTTTTTGCTTTCCGCTCCTGACGTGCTGATCTGAGAAGGCCGCCGGCCCGCTTTTTTCCAAAACAGCCACAAAATGGCCTTCCCCGGAAAGGCGATGGGGAAGAAGCCTGATCATGGAGGCTTCCGTTTCACTCCCCGCCCGCTCTGAGAAGCCGGGGATCATGCCGCCGGAAAGAGGCATGGGGTGCAGGCTGTATTCCGGATGCCGCTCCAAAAAGGAAAGGATCATGTCCTCATTTTCCTCCCGGGAAAAAGTGCAGGTGGAATACACAAGCCTTCCTCCGGGGCGAAGACAGATATGGGCATCTTCCAGAATCTCTGTCTGACGCTTTGCGCAGACTGCAACCTGCTCTCTGCTCCATTCGTCTATGGCCTCCGGGTGCTTTCGGAACATGCCTTCGCCGCTGCAGGGAGCATCCACTAAGATCCGGTCAAAAAAGAAGGGAAAGCGCCGGGACAGTTCTCCGGGAGTCGCGTTGGTGACAACGCAGCCCGTAAGGCCCATACGTTCTACGTTTTCAGAAAGGATCCGGGCCCGCTTCGGATGGATTTCATTGCTGACAAGAAGGCCTTTTCCCTTCATGGCAAGGCCGATATCCGTGGTTTTTCCCCCGGGTGCGGCGCAAAGATCCAGGATCCGCTCACCGGGCCGGGGCTCTAAAAAGGAAACAGGGGCCATAGCGCTGGCCTCCTGAATGTAATAAAAACCTGCTTCATGAAGCACATGCTTGCCCGGAGCGGCTGCGGGATCATAATAAAAGCCAAAGGAATTCCAGGGCACCCGGTATGCATCGCGGACACAGCCGGCCTCCTCTTTTTCAAAAAAGTCCTCCGGCAGAAGGCCGCAGTCCGAAAGAGCCTCCAAAACAGGGGCAGGATCATCGTCTTTGCAGCCGGCCATGAAGGTGGGAGGGCAGGAAGCGTTGTAGCTTTCCAGGAAGGCAGGGTACTCCTCCCCCAGCAGATCTTTCATATCATTTCGAAAAGTTTCCGGTAATTCGATCATGTCTACATCCTTTTTCATTTGGTGATTTAGCCATATCATCATACCATGTTTTTTAAGAATCTGCACCTTGCAATCAAATGCAATAGACTGTAAAATGTTTGGGTGGGGCAGCAGAAAAGGAGAAACAATGGACTACAATCTTCATACACATACCGTGCGGTGCAAGCACGCACAGGGAACGGAGCGGGAGTACGTGGAAGAAGCCATCAAAGGCGGATTCAAAACACTGGGCTTCTCCGATCATACACCCTATCCCTTTCCGAGAGAATATGATCCTCCCACAAGGATGGATCCTTCCCAGCTGGAAGGATACGTGGATACGATCCTTTCCCTGAAAAAAGAGTATGCATCGGATATTGAGATCCTGCTGGGACTGGAGGCAGAGTACTATCCGACCTATTTTGAAAAGCTTATGGAGCTCATTGAGCCCTATCCCATTGAATATCTTTTGCTGGGACAGCATTTCCCGGGAGATGAGATCGGGCAGCCCTGGCATGGCCAGGAGACAGCGGACGTAGAGCGCCTGAAGGGCTATGTGGATCAGGTACTGGAAGGACTGGATACCGGCAGATTTTTGTATCTGGCTCATCCGGATCTGCCCAATTTCATCGGAGACATTGTGCTATACGAAGAGCAGATGCGGCGGCTGATCGCAGAATGCAACAAAAGAGACGTGCCCATGGAGATCAATCTATTGGGCATCGCCACAGAGAGAAACTATCCCAACGAACTGTTCTGGAGACTGGCGGGAGAGATGTCCGCCAAAACCGTCATCGGAGTGGATGCCCACAGAGTGGACATGGTTTGGGATCCGGGATCCATGGCAGCGGCGGAGAAGATCGCAGCGGACAATCATCTTCATCTCCTTACGAAAGAAGAGCTGTTTCAAAACTATCGAAACAGAAAAGCAAAAGGAAAAACAGGCTGAATGAAACGAAAAACAGGAATGAACTTAACAGCGGCGGCCCTGCTGCTTTCGGCAGTGACGCTTACCGGCTGCGGCAGCGGATCGGAAGCGGCAAAAGACGGCATGGACAAGATCGCAGCCCTGGACTATCAGGGAGCTCTGGACGGATTTAACCGGGCTCTGGAAGAGGGCGGTGACAAAGAGCAGATCCTGCGGGGCATGGGAATGGCCTACATGGGACTGTCCCGCTATGATGAGGCGGTCTCATCCTTTGAGGAGGCCCTTGCCAACGGCCGGATGTTCCCGGGAGATCTGGAGGCGGATATCAACTATTATCTGGCGCTGGCCCAATACAAATCCGAACAGAAGGAAGAAGCGGTGAAAACTCTGGACGCCGTTGCGGCCATGAATAAAAAGAGCCCGGAGGTCTATTTTCTGCGGGGAAGCATCAAGATGGAAACAGGGGTGCAGCAGGAAGCCACGGAAGATCTGAACCTGGCCCTGCACTACAGCGAACAGGACACCGCCATGACCATCCGGGTATATCAGGTCTTTGAGAAAAACGGATACAAAGAAGAAGGCAGGAACTATTTAAGCAGTGCCATTGATGCCAGACTGAACGATATGTCCGAATATGAAAAAGGCGTGATCTACTACTATATGGAGGATTATGAAAACGCCCGCAACAACCTGGAAGCCTACAGAGCCCAGGGAAACAACGACACGGACACCCTTCTGATGCTGGGCAAGACCTATGAGCAGCTGGGAGATTCCAATTATGCGGCCTCCCTGTACAAAAAGTACCTGGAAGAAAACGAAGCGGATGCGGAGATCTTTAACCAGCTGGGACTTTGCAGATTGCAGACAGGACAGTACGAAGAAGCCCTGGCAGCCTTTGAAGGCGGACTGGAGGCACCCAACAGCGCAGGCGTTTTGCAAAAACTGAAATACAACCGGATCGTGGCATATGAATACAGCGGCGATTTTCAAAAAGCATCTGCCATGATGGGAGAGTATATACAGGAGTTTCCGGATGATGCGGATGCTCTTCGGGAATATGAATTCCTCAGAAGCCGCTGATACAGGGGATCGGACGTATTTTTACGAAATGACGCAATTGTCAAAACCACCATATCTTGTGTTAACATAAAGTAGTTGACAAAGATATTGTGGTTTTCTTTTGTTTTTGGGTTGACTTTGAAAGGGGTGGATGATACAATTTATTTAGTTGTGATTCGGGTCTGTTATGTAAACCTAAAACACCTTGCAATGGGGTAAAGATGAGGGGCAGTAAGCAGGGCGTAGCAACGGGGAAAAGAAACCAAATGGCAAAAACTACAAGACAGTAAAGGGAGAGGTTTTCATGTTAAATGTAGTAAAACGTAACGCGACGGTGGCTGAGTTTGATCTGAACAAGATCAAGGACGCGATCATGAAGGCATTTGTGGCTACGGACATGCAGTACACCAACGACATCATCGATCTTTTGGCATTGCGTGTTACAGCAGATTTTCAGGAGAAGGTAAAGGAGAATCAGATCGACATCGAAACCGTTCAGGACAGTGTTGAGAGAGTTCTTGAACAGACCGGCTACACGGATGTGGCTAAGGCTTACATCCTTTACAGAAAACAGAGGGAAAAATTACGTACCATGAAATCTACTATCCTTGATTACAAGGATGTGGTTAACAGCTATGTGAAGGTGGAAGACTGGCGTGTAAAAGAGAATTCCACCGTAACTTACTCCGTGGGAGGACTTATTCTTTCCAATTCCGGTGCCGTAACAGCCAACTACTGGCTTTCCGAGATCTATGACGAAGAGATCGCAGAGGCACACAGGAATGCGGACATTCATATCCATGATCTTTCCATGCTCACCGGTTACTGTGCCGGCTGGAGCTTAAAGCAGCTGATCAAAGAGGGACTGGGCGGAATCACAGGCAAGATCACTTCCGCACCCGCAGCGCATCTTTCCGTACTCTGCAACCAGATGGTTAACTTCCTCGGTATCATGCAGAACGAATGGGCAGGTGCACAGGCATTTTCCTCCTTTGATACCTATCTGGCACCTTTCGTAAAGGTGGACAACTTATCCTATTTTGAAGTGAAAAAATGCATCGAAGCATTTATTTACGGCGTAAACACCCCCAGCCGCTGGGGAACCCAGGCACCTTTCTCCAATATCACACTTGACTGGACGGTACCTGCGGACCTTGCAAACCTGCCTGCCATCGTAGGCGGAAAAGAGATGGACTTCACCTATGGCGACTGCAAGGAAGAAATGGACATGGTCAACAAGGCATTTATCGAGACCATGATCGAGGGCGATGCCAACGGACGCGGATTCCAGTATCCCATCCCCACCTATTCCATTACCAGAAATTTTGACTGGTCCGAAACAGAGAACAACAAGCTTCTCTTTGAGATGACTGCAAAATACGGAACGCCTTATTTTTCCAACTACATCAACTCCGACATGGAGCCCTCCGATGTACGTTCCATGTGCTGCAGATTAAGACTGGATCTTCGTGAGCTGCGTAAAAAATCCGGCGGATTCTTCGGATCCGGCGAGAGCACCGGTTCTGTGGGCGTTGTCACCATCAATATGCCCAGGATCGCTTATCTTTCCAACAGCAAAGACGATTTCTACAGAAGACTGAACAAGATGATGGATATCGCGGCAAGATCCTTAAAGATCAAACGCGGCGTCATCACCAAACTTTTGGATGAGGGACTGTATCCTTACACCAAGAGATATCTGGGAACCTTTGACAATCACTTCTCCACCATCGGACTGATCGGAATGAACGAGGTGGGTCTGAATGCCAACTGGCTCCGTGCGGATCTTACACACAAAAAGACCCAGGATTTCGTAAAAGAAGTACTGAATCATATGAGAGAGAGACTCTCCGATTATCAGGAACAGTACGGCGACCTGTACAACTTAGAGGCAACGCCTGCTGAGAGCACCACCTATCGTCTGGCAAAGCATGACCGTGCAAAATGGCCCGGCATCAAGACCGCAGGAAATGAAGGAGATACTCCGTACTACACCAACTCCTCTCACCTGCCGGTGGATTACTCAAGAGACATCTTCGATGCACTGGATATTCAGGATGAGCTGCAGACCCTTTATACATCGGGTACCGTATTCCATGCATTCCTGGGAGAAAAGCTTCCCGATTGGAAAGCAGCTGCTAACCTGGTAAGGACCATTGCAGAGAATTATAAGCTGCCTTACTACACCATGTCTCCTACCTATTCCATTTGCAAGGACCATGGCTATCTGGCAGGCGAAGTAAAGGTTTGCCCCCACTGCGGAAAGAAGACGGAAGTATACAGCCGTATCACCGGATACTACAGACCGGTACAGAACTGGAACGACGGAAAGCTGCAGGAATATGCAAACCGTACCGAGTATGTCATTGAGACCAGCTCTTTGAAAAGACCTGTTACCGGCGTTGTGACCATGTCGGTAGTAAGCGGCGACAAGGAAGATATGCAGGTGTCCGTAACAGCGCCTAAGCATGTGGCATATCTGTTCACCACCAAGACCTGCCCGAACTGCAAGCTGGCAAAACAGTATCTGCAGGATGTGGCATATATCCCGGTGGACGCACAGGAAAGCCCGGAACTGGTAGCACGCTATAAGGTTACAAGCGCACCTACCCTGGTAGTAGTGGAGGGAGAGCATATCGAGAAATATCCCAACGCATCTGCCATCAGAGGATATGTGCAGCAGAATAAGATCGAAGCCGTTCCTGTATAACAGTGATCAGATTTGGTAAGATTGTATTTCAGATAAAGAGGCACCGGACAGGCAATTGTCCGGTGTTTTCCATTATTGGCGCAGCAGTAGTATAATGGGGAACAAACCTATGAACATCGACATCAAACAGATCCCGGAAGGGGAGGAAAGCATAGTCATCCGGTATCGGGAGATGACGCCGCTGATCCGGAAAGTGCTGGGAGCATTGGAAGGTACCGGCGGAAAGATCTGGGGAAAATCAGACGGAGAAACCCTGTCTGTTTCCAAGGAAGAGATCCTGTACTTAGAATCGGTGGATGACAAAGTCTTTGCCTATACAAAAGACAGGGTGCTGCGGATCGAAGGATCCCTGCAATCCTTTCAGGACCAGATCCGGGATGAAGCATTTTTCAGATGCAGCAAATCCATGGTGATCAACGTCAATAAGCTGAAGTCACTTCGAAGCCTGCCTTCGAACCGGATCGATGCCACCATGGAAGGCGGAGAGCATATCCTGATCTCAAGAAGATATGCGGTGGAATTCAGAAGGCTTTTGAAAGGAGAACGGTAAGATGAACGGGGAAAAAGAAAAGACCGGACAACAGCATACAAAAAAGCCGAATCTCTGGGAGCGCTATCTGACAAAAGAGATCGGCATAGAGTTTAAGGCATGCCTGTATTTCTTTGCCATCCTGTTTTTTTACTGCGTCTACAAAATCGCAGGGGGCATCTACGAAGCAGGTATCTGGCATATGACAGAAATGATCTTCACCTGCTATTTCATCGGCTATATGCAGGTATATCTGTTCCGCAATTTTGATGAGGCAGAGCAGCTGGGAGCCGCGGAGATCATAGGAATGTCCCTATGCACGGCGCTGTATTGCCTGGTATCCTATCTGGGAGGATGGTTTGATCAAAAGCTGCCGGTAACGGCCCTCTTTGCCTGTTACCTATTGCTAACTTATTTCTGCGTATTCTTGATCTACAAAACCAAGCGGCGGATCGATGATAAGCAGCTGAATGAAGAACTGCGGCTCTTCCAGTCGGAGCATAAAAGTGAATGATAAGGCTGAAAAAGTGCACCTTACGGGAACATATATTGTTCCCGTATTTTTTTTGTGCTACTGTTGCCTTAGAAAGAAACAGAGCCGGACTTAGGCCATAGGAGGAGAAAAATGGAAAACGTGATCACCATCAGTCATCTGACCAAAAACTACGGAAAACACAGAGGTGTGACAGACGTATCCCTGACGGTAAAGAAACAGGACATCTTCGGATTCTTAGGGCCTAACGGAGCGGGGAAATCCACCACCATAAGGTCCATGCTGGGGTTTTTGAAAATCAATGAAGGCACCATCACCATACTGGGAATGGACCATGAAAAGGACAGGGAAGAGATCCTGAAAAACGTAGGCTACATGCCATCGGAAGCCTGGTTTTATCCATCCATGAAGGTCTGCGATGTGATCCGGTATGCAGCCGATGTCCGGGGCGGAGACTACCGGGAAGAAGCGGCAAAGATCTGCGAGCGGCTGAAAGTAGATGAGAAAAAACGGATCAAAGAGTTGTCCTTAGGTAACCGCAAGAAGGTCAGCATCGTCTGTGCCATGCAGCATAAACCGAAGCTTTTCATCTTTGATGAGCCCACCAGCGGACTGGACCCCCTGATCCAGAAACGATTTTTCGAACTGATCCGGGAATATGTGGATGAGGGAGCCACCTGCCTGTTATCCACCCATGTGCTGTCGGAAGTAAACAAGTATTGCAAAAACGCAGCCATCATGCGGGAGGGAAGACTGACAATGCTGGAAAGCCCCAAGATCGACGATGAAACATTTCTGCGATTTTACGAAGAGGAGGAATAAAAATGAAGACGATCCTTTTGAAAGAAATACGACTGAATCTGAAAGCACTTCTGATCTGGGCATTTTCCGTAGGAGGAATGGGACTGGTATGCATCATCCTCTATAAAAGCATGCAGGGAGATATGAAACAGATGGCGGATGCTTTTTCCAATATGGGCGCCTTCTCCGATGCCTTCGGAATGAGCACCCTGAGCATCGCAACATTGAAGGGGTATTTTGCAACGGAAGTAGGTGCGGTGCACGGACTGGGAGGCGGAATGTTTGCAGCCATCATCTCCGTGGGGATCCTCTCCAAGGAAGAAGAAGGACACACGGGAGAGTTCCTGTTTTCCCTTCCCATTGCCAGAAAAAAAGTGGTACTGGCCAAAGGAATCTGCGTTTTGTGTATGCTGGCAGTTTTTACCCTGATCTGCGGTGCGATGTACTGCTGCGGCATAGCAGCTTTGGGAGAAGAGATTCCGGCAGAGGAGTTTTGCAGGTTTATGGGCATGCAGTTTTTAATGAATCTGGAGATCGCAGCTGTCTGCTTTGCCATCTCGGCTGCCTCCGGAAAAAGCAAGATGGGACTTGGGATCGGACTGGCCATGGGCTGCTATTTTTACGATGTCATCGGTCGGGTGGTGCCGGATGCAAAGGATTATCTGTTTGCAGGACCGTATTCCTATGCCAATGCATCGGAGATCTTTACAGGCGCCGAAGCAGATGCAAAAGCCATCATCCTTGCGGCAGCGGTGATCATCGCAGGCGTGTTGTTTGCCCACCAAAGGTACGACAGCAGGGACCTGGCCAGTTAAAAATTTTAACAAAATCGTAGAAATTGGCATCATACAAAGCGCAGCCCGGAAAGCGAAATCAGTTGACCGAAGGATGATAATATGCGAAAATGTGTTAGCAAAAAATAATTTAAAAAGTCCGTAAAAGCAAAGTAATGCAAAAAGGGAAGGCGATCGTATGAAGGTAACCACTTATTCCGGTGGGATCCGGATATCCGTCAGTAGTGAAGAACTGGAATACATTATGAACGAGCTGGATTTTCCCAGTATCACAGATATGGTCAATATCGGTATGCAGGATGTGCTTGAGTACATAGAAGACCAGCTCATCGCCCAAACAGGCAAGAACTTTTTTGAAGAGATTGACGATCTGGCAGATGTTAATGTCATGATCGTCAATGGCATCATGCTCATCGAAATCCCGAACAAAAAAGAGGGGAGCGACGTTTGCGACAATCCCCGGGAGCGGACCAGACAGTTTATTGAGCGCCTAAGGGATGCCATAGAAGCCGAGATGAACGGCCAAAATGATCAGCCTTCGAAGGCCCTGAAAAAGAAAGATTCCCCGCAAAAGAGCTGGCTGTACAGTGTGAAAAACATTGGAGAAGCCTTAACCGGTGCCGGATGGGTAAAAGAAGGACAGATCATCCGATGGAAGGGAAATCTGTATATCAAAACTTCGGAGATGCCGCTGCAGCTTTCGGAATTTTTCGACAGCAAAAGCTGCCCCGCGGGCATGCAGCCGGATGAAGTGATCTGCAAGATCCGGGATGGGAAAGCAGTAAAGAAAGACGAATGAAAAGAAGCAAAAATCCGCCCCTGCAAATAAGCAGAGGCGGGTTTTTTATCATTTCACAGTAACTTTGATCCTGGCATAGACGCATTATCATATGAGAGGACTTGATTTGTCAACGGTTCATTGCTAGACTTAAGCCATATAGAGCTTGCGGTTGATGATCAGGGGGACACGCATATGGAAAAAAATACAGCACGCAATCACGAAGTCACTAAGCAGCAGGATCTGCTGGATGAGAGAGGACAGCTCCGGGAGCCGGGGTGGGCCCGCCGGCAGGTGTGGACATATGACCGGTCCATGATCAAAGCACCGAAGTGGCGGATCAAAGAATGGGATTATTATCTGGTACTAAGCGACTCCTTTGCAGGAGCTTTTACCATATCCGATGATGGCTACATCGGACTGCAGTCCGTATCCCTGATTGAGTTCGGAGATGAGCCCCGGGAGCATACGGAGACAGTGCTGAATGCACTGCCCATGGGAAAGATCAAGCTGCCCTCCGATTCCGGCGGCGGCATCACCGAATATAAGGATAAAAGATTACAGATGCGGTTCGATGCAAAAGACGGCAGCAGACAGATCACCTGCCGCTTTGAAAACTTCCGGGACGGAAAGCCCTTTGAATGCGACATCACCCTGCAGCAGCCGGACATGGATACCATGGTCATCGCTACGCCTTGGGATAAGAAGCATGCCTTCTACTATAATCAGAAGATCAATTGCATGCGGGCATCAGGCTACATGAAATATGACGGCAGAACCTACGAATTTGATCCCGAAACGGACTTCGGCACCCTGGACTGGGGCCGGGGCGTCTGGACATACGATAATACCTGGCATTGGGGCTCCGGTAACGCGGATATAGACGGCAACAGCTTTGGATTCAACATCGGTTACGGATTCGGGAACACCTC